>CAZVBP010000015.1:0-15492 GCA_964625515.1 uncultured Gammaproteobacteria bacterium | reverse complement strand
GAGGGTATTCTTGCGGTGATTCTCGATGAAGTGAATGTGAAGGCTGCAACGGTCGAAAAGGGTACCGACCTTGCGGTCGACCTTGATACCAATCTCACGCCAGCCCTCATCCGCGAAGGTATGGCGCGCGAAGTCACGCGCCGTGTGAACGGGATGCGCAAAGATGCGGGGCTCACTATCGCCGATCGCATCACGTTGTACGTCGATTCTGCGTCAGGCGAGGTGAAAACGATGTTCGACGAGTACGCCGAGGCGATTAAAGCGGACACACTCTCGTTATCGATCACACTCTCGCCAATTCCCGATGCTGCAACCTCAGTGTCCTTCCGCGTCGCAGAGCAAGATCTCTCGATAGGGTTTGTGCGTGAATAAATTCATTGACCGAACAAAAAACGAATGGTAGGATACCCTTATCCAGATGGAGTTCTTTACGAACTTTTTATCTTCGGGTGGCAAATGAAGCACCCCATCGCTCCGGCGCTGGGGTGCTTTCTATTCATGGGTGCTCATGCGCCTGTGGGAGTAAGGGTAACTCCGTCTGGTTTGCCACCCGAAGTTACGGGTTCGAATCCCCTTGAATATAGACTTTCCCAACGCGAAAATATTACTCTCAATACTCCTCACGGGCGATTCTGTGCTGCAGGTTTTGATGCTAAACTTTAGTCATAGATTCAACTCCAGGAATTATGAGTCATGAACTTGATGACGTTATTCGTGCAAGCTCCTTTACCGTTGAGGACGGCGTGTTTATATATGCCAAAGTCAACACTTGCCAAGAAGGAAACCACTTCATGGTGACAAGAGATAATGATGAGATAACCGTGGTGACTTTGTCGAAAAATATACCGTCGCTTGACCTCATTGAACGCAATAAGGATGACTACCATCTCATTGCACTGAATGTGTCCGTCCCTTTCTACTGTGTCGGCTTCCTCGCGAAGGTCAGTGAGGCTATTGCCGACAACGGCATGAATATCCTGATTGTTTCGACCTTCTCAAAGGATTACATCCTTGTGAAAGCTGATTGCATAAAAAACGCACGAGATACTTTGCTTAAACTGGGTTTTTCCGAAACGGAAAGTCTATAACCAACGCCCGTCGGGTCCAAAAAAGCACCCACCAACCCACGTCGTTCGCGAACGACGTGGCAATCACAACCGGCCAGTAATGGTCGGTTGTGTGTTTAAACGTACAACGGGCCCGGCCTTCTCTGGGAGAGAGTCCGAGCCCGTTCGTGTACCGATGATGCGCGCGTTAGGCGCCGTAGAGCCATTGTCTTGGAATGCGGGCCGTGACCGTGTCGCCCTTCTTGATGATGCCGGCGCTCACGACGAACCCCACGAGACCACGCCGATCCATCGCGGCGCTGACGAAGCGGCTGGCGATACGGGGGGTGCTGGTTGCTGCCTCTACTTCTTGCCCAGCGACGCTGCAGGGATTGTTGATCTCCCACACTCCCACCACCGCTGTTCGAGGAGTGTCGCCCCTGCTGAAGCAGAGGAGCGTGCCAGGGGGAAGCAGAGTCAGATCCGGGATTCCGGAGATGAGGATGTTGGCTCCCAATGCTTCAGGGGGGATCGGCATGCACGTTTCGAGGGCCCGGCCGATCGCTGCCAGTTCCTCCACGGAGACGATGCTCACCTGCCGGGTGGGGGCGATGAGCATGCCTTTGAGAAGGCCGTGCGCGAGCAGATCCTTGTCGTACACCTTCAGAAGCCGGAGCGGATCGGTATGACGATCGCCGCGGATACCTTCAGGCATGAGCTGGATCTCATCGCGTGCAGTTGAACGTACCGGTTGGTCGCAGACGAAGACTCCCTCGACACGACCAACGAAAGTCAATGGCGTTTGTGCCATGGAACACCTCCGAAAGAGATTGTTTCCATTTTATAGGTTTTTGTCAAAGAAATCGGAAATACAGCGTTTCATTATTTGTACGATTTACACCATCTCCGTCATCATCACCTTCTCAAGCAACGCCTCGGGTTCGATGCGGATTTTGAAGTCGGCGATGATGGTGGCGTCGAAGGTGGTGTGGTGCGGGCGGACAATTTTTTCGAATATCGCGCCCTTTGTTTCCAGGCTCGTCACAAAATCCTCGATCGATCCGTGTGCGGGATAGATTTCAATGTGGTCGAATCCGCTTGTTTGGCTGCCGTCCGGCTTCTGGTCGGAAAGTTCGAGGAGTGAGATATCGCCGAGCGCAGTGGGAATCGGCGCAAGAAATTTGATGAGTGCGATTCGGCGCTTGGAAATGATGGATTGATAGATGAATACACTCTCCGCTTCAAACATCGCACGAATCCGCTCGAATTCGGCGCTGTCACTGCATTTGTAGCAGATGTGATCTGCGATTGCAGCAGGATCGTATGCATTTGCCCAGGCATCAAATGCCGTCACAAATGGAATCGCGCCGATGAAGAAGGATGATACAGCCTCATGAGTCATATGATTGCATGGTACACGAGTTTTTGACGTGCCTTCTCTGAAATCAGACACACGCTTTCGTCGTGCGGTACAATGTGCACATGGCCCTCGATCCACTCACAAGCATTCTCATCTGCCCGAAGAACGATGTTGAGTCGCGAGAAATTCATAAACTTGCGGAGGCGTTTCATATTCCCACGGTTGTTTCCGAACAAGCACATGGCGCAACGCTTGATGCAGAGCCAAATCTTATTGATCGTATTCGGCTCATCAATCCCATCGCACACGATGTGGTGATTGTGGAAATGCCGAGTGTGGCGTGGGAGGATCGGTTGCGGGAGTTAGGATTCGCGGTGCACATCGTTGATCATCATCGGTACGAACACCTTGATCGCATGAACCCTGAGAGCTCGATCGATCAATGTCGCGCGCTGTTTGCGCTTGACGATATCGCGCTCACGATGGCGGGATTTGATCCGGTGCTTGTGCGTGGCGTTGGGCTGATTGATCGCGGCTTTGTGTGGGAGATTGCCAAGGCTGGCGTGTCAGACCCCGATCGTAAGCGCATGATTGCCTATTATCGAGAAGAAACTGCGAAGCTTGGACCAACCCGACAAGCAGAGGAAGCCGAGGCTGCGCGCGCGTGGAAAAAGCGGCGAATGGATGGCGATGTGGTGATTGTGGAATCGGACGAGGAAGCAATGAGTATTCGCGATGCGATATCGTTTTTAGTGGCGGAGGAGTTTGCCGTGCCGCCGGTGGTGATGATCTATCAGCCGAACCGTGTGGTGTATGTGCAAGATACGGATACCGCGCTTGCGCTGCAGCAAGTGTTTGGTGGCTTTACGTTTGGGCAAAATCGCTGCTGGGGGCTGCCGCGGAAAAATGGGCCGTTGCCGAGCATCGATGAGGTGCTTTCGGCGCACCGGTTGGCGAGCCTTGTGGGGAGCAAGGGATGATCGCACTGTTGTTGACCCGATACTTTATGGACTTTCTCTCACCAAAGTCGTTGGCACCAACGCAGGAATTTGCCGCAGTGCTCGAAACGATGGTTTCGGGGCAGTATCTTCGTGATGCACAACACTATTTCGACGATGCCGTTTGCGCCGTGCCGATGCTTGCAAAACTACGCACGACGCCGCAAACACCGCCACGCCACACGGAAGGGCCGTTTGTTGCAGATCATGTGGTGCGCATGCTTGCGATCATCGTCGCGTTCGAGCAAGGAGTGTCGCTGATGCATTCCGATGCGGTTGGCACCGATCGTGCACACATTCTTGCGCTCCATCATGCAGAACAGATCATTCGTGAGTCGCCCGACATGTTTCGTGCGTTTGCGCTGATGCACGCCATTGCGGCGCCCGATGTGTTGCTTTTGGTTGCTGCGGAAGGATCGGCGGGGGAGGCGGAGGGATTTGTTCCTGCGTCTCGTCGTCAAAATCCAACGAACACTGGCCCAGAGATTGTGCGTTTCGATAAGCTTCATCGTGCGGGAAAAGCGGGAGGGATTGTGGCAACGTTTGCGGAATTGGATCGTGCGGTGATTGCGCCGCGATATGCCGAGGCGCGTGAGGCGATTGTGCGTTTTTGTAAGCTTGAGAACGCATACGTGAAGTTTGTGATGGAAGTGTGCTGGAGCCATTGCGATGTGGAATCATTTTTTGTTACTCCCGGGAATGAATCTGCGTTTTTGGGATTTGCGGCGCGCGCGGGGAGAGCGGGGATTCATGTGGAACGATTTTTAGATACGTTGCTGGGCGTAGCATTGCTCGATCATGACCTTGGTCGCGTGGATGAATCCGCTGCTGCGCCGCTTGCGGTGCTCCATCGATTTGTGACTGCGGAGCACGCCGCGATGCCGGAACGCCATGCAATTCGGGAAGCGCGTCAGGCTCATGCCAAGAAAGTGCGTGTGAAGGCAATTTTGGCGGAGTGCGGGCTTGATCCCGAGACGCTTTTTGCGCAGCTTGGCACGCCACTCGGCCCGGAACGTGGTGCGGTGATGCATGCGGTATATGCGATGATTCGCGGAGAAGGAGGATCGGGCATGCTCGGATCTGACGCTGATCGCATCCAGCATGCCGCGCAACGTGCGGCCGAGATGCTCGCCCAAGAAGGGCTTTTCGTGTAAAGTACGCGCACTATGATTGCGTTTCTTGAAGGAATTATTGCGGGCCATGAAGCCGACGGTGTCGTGCTTTTGGTGGGCGGGGTGGGGTATCGCGTGTTTTGTATGCGGACCATTGCAGAAGTGGGGGAGCAGACGCGGTTTTGGATCACGGAAGTGATTCGTGAGGATCGTCATGATTTGTACGGATTTGTGCGACGAGAGGATCAGGCGCTGTTTGAGCAGTTGATGAGTGTGTCTGGCGTGGGGCCAAAGTTGGCGCAAAAGATTATGTCAGCAGGGAGCGGGGATGACCTTGTGGCGCATATTCATGCCGGTGAGGTGGAATTTCTCACCGCGATTAGTGGTGTGGGAAAGAAGACGGCGCAAAAAATCATTCTCGATTTGCAAGGCATGCTGGTGTCTGCCGACTCAGCTGATCCGAATGGTATGATCGGAAGCGATGTTGCGGATGCGCTGGAGAGCCTGGGGTATTCGAAAGCCGATGTTGCTGCAATTGCAAAAGATATTCAGGGCGACACCACGGAAACACGGGTAAAATCTGCACTCAAACTTCTTTCACGGCATGTATGATCGTTACCGAGTACACATGGAATTCATTAGTGCGCGATTATATGCCTGCAAGTGGGGCATTTTTGCAGTCGTATGCCTGGGGTGAATTTCAAAAGAGCCAAGGCCGACCAGTAAAGCGTATTTTGGCGCGCGACGGACGACGGGTGATGCTTGCGCAGGCAATTCAGCTCACGGCGCCGCTTGGAATCCGGTACTGGTTTGTACCCAAAGGGCCGACGGGAACCGCAACGCCGGAATATATGCGCGCAAAGCTCGTCAAGGAATTGAAGGGGGTTGATTATATTCGCACGGAATCCCTGCACCGTTTGCCAAAAACGGTAGCGGCGAAAGAAATGCATCCCAAAACCACGCGCATGCTCGACCTCACCAGGGGATACGATGCGGTTGCCGCAGATTTTCACACGCGGGTTCGGTACAATGTGCGATTGGCAAAGAAAAAAGGCGTGATCTGTGAGTTTGTCGGCCTGGATCGTTTCGATGAGTTTGCGGAACTTATGCAGCAGACCGCCGAACGCGATGAATTCAGCGTGCACAGCATGGAGTACTATCGCGCGATGTTGCAATCGCTTGGGCGAGCACTTCAGTGCACCGCGAAGCTTGCGATTGCGTCGAAAGACGGCACGCCGCTCGCCGCCACGCTCACGATTGACGCATACGGAACGCGCACCTATTTGCATGGCGCTTCCGGCAATCAGATGCGGGAGCTCAAGGCAACTCATGCGCTTCAGGATTTTGTGATCAACGATGCGATCAGAGCCGGCATGACGAGCTATGATTTTTGGGGTATCGCACCGGAAGGAGCTGGCAAAAATCACCCTTGGGCCGGGATTACCGACTTTAAAAAAGCGTTCGGCGGCTCCATTGTTGCCGTCCCCGGCACCTTCGACATCCCCTTGAATCATGGGAAGTACGCGCTGTATCGCGGCGCACGGTTTGTGAGGGACATTGTGAAACGGTAATACCATTTTTTTTCATCTCTCTTGTTCTTTCACTCAAATGTTGCTTTTTTCGCTAATATTTGCTATAATAGTCCCACTCCCAAACGGGAGATCGGCCTAAATCCTAGGCCTTCCGGAGTTCACAATGACCGCTCTGTACGCCCTGTTCGCGCTCCTCACCATCTCCACTGTCGCCACCGCGGCTCCCGGCCGGGACCTCATCACGGTCCGGACGAGCGAGCTCAGCCCGAACGACGCGCTTTTCGTGGGTGGAACCGAGGACACCGTGAGCGTGTTCGAGCCCTCCACCCTCCTGCGGGACGGCGCCACCCTCACCGACTTCGCCCTCCAGAACTGCGTCACGCACTCCTCCCGTCCCGACAAGGACGGCGACTGCGCCGACATGGGCGAGGTGTGGGGAGCGGATTCGGCGGTCGATCTGGTGACCGTGTGGTTCTACACTTCCGACGGCAGCACCGACTTCGCCGTCGGCCTGCTCGTCGAAGGCATCGTCGAGTTCGCGGGGGAGAACGTCTTCGTTCCCTACGGGCTCAGCGGCGACACCGCGTTCCTCGTCATCGATGTCCTCACAGATGATGGCACGGATGCGGAGCCCGGTGACGCCTTCCAGCTCAACTGGATCCGTCAGGGAGCGGAGGCGATCGACGGGGAGGGCAACAGCATCCCCGAGTCCGAGATCACCCCCTTCGCCGGGGGCTCCACCCAGATGTGGGAGAAGACCATCCCCACCTTCGGCCTGCACCGCGACAGCCCCTCGGGGCCCGGCGGAACCGGGATGGAGGAACGCGTCATCTTCACCATCGCCGCCGACTCCGCCGATCCCCACGGCTATCTGCTGTGGGAGATGCTCCAGTTCGATCTGTACCTCTTCGATGAGGGCGGGGTGGGCTGGAACCGCTGCATCGGTGATGGCGGATCCGGCAGCAGCGCCAGCCGCATCGGCATGGCGCGCGATGACTTCGAGCTGGTGGACATCACCCGCGGGGTCGAGGCCGTGATGGACCTCGACATCGACTGGACGCTTCTGAATGTGGCCGGCGCGGAGTGCCTCGATGGAGAAGAGGTCGGTGGTGTCCGGGTCTGGCCTGCCGAGGCCGAGATCGACGAGGACGAGACTCGCACCTATGCCCTCAAGGTGCGTGCCACCGGCGCGCAGGCGTATGACGCCATCGCCGCTGACGTCATCGACGTCAGCTACGGGTACGATGGCTACTGGTCCTTCGGCCAGTACGTGCGCACCCTCCCCGTGGAAGGGCTCACGATCATCGTCGATCCCACCAGGGAGTGACACAGCAGACACACTGACATCACGACCCCACGACCCTCGAGCCCCGGACGGCGCATCACGCGCGCTGTTCCGGGGCTCATGCCGTTCAAATGGTCTTTTGTACACAGGCATCGAGAAGCGTTGAACACAATTTGTACACACCACGTGGTAAAATACCCACAGGATGAGCGTATTTTTTCTGTCGCGATGCACTGTTGCTTGTGCGGATCGCGTTCGGGAAAAATCGACCATTCATCTTATGAGGATTGGGATCGATGCACGAATGTACGGACCGCAAACAGGAGGCGGCGGTCTTGGCCGCTATGTTTCGGAATTGGTCACTGCATTGCAACACGTTGATCACACGAATGAATATGTTCTCTTTCTTCAAAAAGAGAATTTTCATCAGTGTGCAATCTCGTCGCCAAATTTTTCCAAAAGATTGGTGGACGTGCCGTGGTATTCCGCGGCCGAACAGATTCACATGCCACGGGAAATTGCATTGGCAAAAGTGAATCTTATGCATTTTCCGCATTGGAACGTGCCCGTGTTCTCTCGCGTGCCGTTTGTGGTAACGATTCACGATCTCATCTTGCTCGAGGATCCATCGTCGGCGCAGGCCACCACGCGCAACGCGTTTGTGCATGGCGTGAAAAGCATCGGATATCGTATTGCGCTTGAAGCTGCAATACACCGAAGTAAGCATATTGTGGCGATTTCCGAATACACCAAGCGATCGATTCTTGAGCACTTCCGTGTGCCGAGCGGCAAGATTTCTGTGGTGTACAACGGCGTACGTGCGCCGGAGGGGGAGGAAAAAGTAACGCTTGCCGAGCTGGGAGTGCAGGAGCCGTACATCCTTGCGGTGGGGAATGCATATCCGCATAAGAATCTCGACCTTGCGCTGCAAAGCTTCCGCACACTTTGCACCAACGATCATCGCACGATGCTCGTGTTTGCCGGGAAGCGTACGGTGTTCGTACAAGCGCTCGAGGCATCGGCACGTGCGTACGGCATTCCCATGGATCGTATGCGATTTGTGGACACGCCGTCGGATGCACAGCTTGCGCGGCTCTATCGCAACGCAGCACTCCTCGTGACCCCGTCACGCATCGAAGGCTTCGGCATTCCGCCTCTTGAAGCGCTCGCCATGGGCATCCCGGTTGCCGCAAGTCATGCAGCATCACTTCCGGAAGTGCTCGGCGACCATGTGCGGTACTTCGACCCCGACGATGCTGATGCACTGGTGCGCATTATGCAGGACGCGATTGAACGTCCAAGCATCGGACACGCCTTTCGTGAAAAAGGCATCCGTCACGCCGCAACATTTTCTTGGAAAACAACGGCAACTGCCATGCAGAATATTTATCGCCATTACGCCGATCGTCGCCTGTGATCTCGCACAATCCCAAAAACATTGCTTCACCAAGCGGCGCCATTCCTGAGCGTCCGATTGCTGATGCAGGTGCACAGGGCGCGCGAAAAGTGCGCATTGCGATTGGGAATACCGATCCATCACCATACATCGTCAAATTAGCCCGTGAAGAAGCTCGCGCTGCGCATGCAGCAGGGGATATCGCGAAAGAAATTGAAGCGCTTGCAAAGAGTTTAATTATTGAGGGCGATGATGACGGCTCGGACGATGCGGTGCGGTACGAGAGCAGTGGAGCGGCGGGGGATGACGTTTCGTCACAATTGCGGGAGTTCGACATGGTGCTGCCCGAGGCATTGATGTTGCCCGCCATCACTGCATCATCGCGCAACACGAATGCACGAATGCGCGCACCGTTACTCGATGACGTGCTCGCGGGGATGATTGAGGAACCCATGGATGTTGATGCATTTATCCCTGTTGCGAGTGCCGTGAGCGCTCGGGAGGACGCGTCGTTCCATACGCCAATTGTTCAGGAGGAAATCGATACGCTCCTGCCACAGGAGCACGCCAACGATGCGCCGCACTCTTCACGAGTGCGCACACTATTGCGTTTTGAATGGGGATTCCTTCGTCACACCGCCGTGCGGAGTGTGGCGGCATTTGTGGCGTTGTCGTTTATGGTGGTTTTACCGCTTCATGCAATGCAGACATTTGCGGGCGCCACACATCATGTGGACGACGTGCAAAGTGTAGGGACGGCGGCGCTCGACGACGTTGCGCGTGCAACGGCGGCACTCACTGCGCAAGATTTTGGTGGCGCGCAAGAAGGATTTTCGTCGGCAGCTGCAAAATTTTCTCAGGCGGAAGCATCATTGAACGATATTCATCAGGGGGTGGTGGCGGTGGTGAATGTGATCCCGCAAACGGATCGCACGTTGAGTACGGTTCGTGGATTGGTGACGGCTGGACGTGAGTTGTCGCAAACGGCATCGATCATGAGTCAGGCGGGAGAGGGGATCGCATCGCAACAATCAACCGACATCGTCACGAAGCTCAAGCTCCTCTCTGCATATGTGGAGAATGCACTTCCACACGCACGTGCTGCGACAGGAGCATTGGCGGACGTCGACATGACGGTTATTCCAAGTGATTCTCTTGAAACCGTGGCGAAGATTCAGGCCGAAGCGCCTGCGATCGCCCAGTCGATGGAAGAGTTTTTGCGATTTGTGGATACGGTCACCTTTGTGCTGGGTGGTGAAGAGAAAATGCGTTATCTCGCACTCTTCCAGAACTCGACTGAGCTCCGCCCAACGGGAGGATTTGTGGGGAGTTTTGCCGAGATCGACATGGTGAATGGCGATATTGCGAGCATGGTGCTTCCAGGCGGTGGCACGTACGACGTGCAGGGGCAGCTGCAAGAGTTTGTGGCGGCACCAGAGCCGTTGTCGCTCATCAACCCGCGATGGGAGTTTCAAGATGGAAACTGGTTCCCAGATTTCCCAACGTCGGCAAAAAAGATGCAGTGGTTTTATGAGCATTCCGGTGGTCCAACCACGGATGGCGTCATTGCCGTCAATGCATCATTCGTGGAAAAGCTTCTCGGTGTGCTTGGGCCTATTGAGATGCCAGAATACGGCCGCACGATTGATGCAGAAAACTTCATGTTCGAAACGCAGAAGGCCGTTGAAGTCGACTATGATCGTGTACAGAACACACCAAAAGCGTTTTTGGGCGACATGGCCCCAAAATTGTTAGAAAAAATGAAGACCGCAGATATTGGCACACTCCTGCGCGTGCTCGCGCTTGTGGAGCAAGGACTTGAAGAGAAAGAGATTCAGTTGTATTTCCGAGACGATGACGCACAACGCATCATGCAAGAGCTGGGGTTTGCGGGCGCGATTCAGCAAACAGCAGGGGATTACTTCATGATGGTGAATACCAACATTGGTGGCGGCAAAACCGACGGAGTGATTGACCAGGAGGTTGCGATCGACGTCACGATTGCTGATTCGGGAACCATCACAAACGCAGTAACGATCACAAAAACGCATCGCGGCCTTGCAAGTGCGCTGTTCCATGGGAAGAACAACGTTGATTATCTTCGCGTGTATGTTCCGGATGGAAGCGTTTTGCTTTCCGCGGATGGGTTCGAGCCGCCACCATCGCGATTGTTCGAGGCGTCGGACGTTCCCCTTGCGGCAGATGACGATCTCTCGTTCGTGGCAACGAATGCCACAAAAGATGCGGCAAGCGGCATGGACATTTGGGAAGAATTTGGAAAAACAGTGTTCGGTGGGTGGGTGCAGACCGCGCCGGGGGAAACGCAGGAGATTCACATTGAGTATCGAATCCCTCAGGTGATGTTCCCCGCGGATGCAGAGACGTCACTTCTTGCGCGTGCACGTCGTGGGCTCGGATTTGATAATCACGATGCCTACTCATTGTTCGTCCAAAAGCAATCAGGGGTGATCAACCGCACCACCACGGTGAATGTGCACTATCCCGAGTCGTGGACAACATATTGGACAAGTGCGGACGGTGACCATGGAACAACGGCCACAATCACGAATGCGCGCGATGGATTTGCGGGTTGGCTCTTTACCCGATAAGTATGCCAAAAAAACAGCACGCGCATTCCAAACATGCTGCATCGCACGCCCCAAAGCACGATGAGCGATCGGGGATTGCGGACGCGGATATTACCGCGGGCCTCTCTGCGATTTATGGTGAAACGCGTGATGATTTAAAAGTAATGGCACGCGGGGGATCTGCAATGACCCGGTTTCTTGTGCGTGCAATCATTGCCCTTTCAGTGGTGTGTGTGAGCGTTGCGATCGGGTACCTGGTGTATCAGCGCTTTTTTACGAATGATGACGACAGCGCGCCGCTCACCATGACCTTTGTTGTTCCAAGCGAGCTCACGAGCGGTGCGCCGGTGCACCTTGAGCTCTTGTACGCAAACAATACAGGGTACCCGCTCACGAATGTGGAGATTGACGTGAATGTTCCGCAGGGATTTTTGATGACATCGTCTGCACCGCTTGCCACGAACGCAACGGATTTTACCTGGGTTCTTGGCACCATTTCGGCGCACAGCGACGGCAAGATTGTGGTGGACGGTCTTTGGCAGGCCGATGTCCCGAGTACAACAGGAATTCAAGCGCTTGCCTCGTATAAGCCCGCAAATTTCAATGCGCAGTTTAACGATATCGTTACTGCAACAGTCACGACCAACGCAAGTACACTTGCGCTGACCGTTGATCCAGTGCCACAAGCAAGTGCTGGGCAAGAAATCTCTTATCTCGTGCGATTAAAAAACTCCGGTGCCGATGTGATCATCGCGCCCACGGTCGATGTCACGTTGCCTGAAGGATTTTTTGTAAAAACAAGCACGCCCGCACTCGTGCCGGGCGCTGCATCGATATTCGCCTTGCCCGATCTTCTTGCTGGTACAGAGACATCCGTCACGATTGTTGGCACGTATGCGTCGGATGTGTCTGGGGTGCGGACGATGACGTCGCGTGTGCGTGTGGGTGCGGTGCGACCGTCGGTGCAGGCAACGGCAACAACAGAGACAACGGTGCAGGGGAGCGCACTATCGCTTGTGATGGTGGGGAACGGTAATGAGGGAACGATCGCGGCAGATCCTGGGTCATTATTGCGCGTTGCACTTCGGCTAGAAAATACCGGCGATGTTCCCATTACCGATGCGTCGGCACTTCTTGATTTCACGGCAGAGGATAATTTACCGATCACATGGTCTACTGCAGTGCTTGATGGGGGAAAGATTACTGCAAAAGGAATCACCTTCGATACAAAGCGGATCGGGACGCTTGCGCCAGGTGCACACGTTGCATTGAATTTAGCATTCCCGTTGAAAACGGACCTTTCGGCGGTGAGCAGTGCATTTTCGATTGCGTTTTCTGCAACACAGTTGGGGGTAACTGTGTATGCGCCGTCACTGACGGTCGTCTTAAATTCTGAGGTGCAGCTCACAAGTACATTGCGCTATTTTGCGGAGGACGGATCCCCGCTTGGCAGTGGACCGTTGCCGCCCGTGGTGGGGAGCGCAACGCATTATCGCGCCATTTGGAGCATCGCAAGTGGCGTCCACGCGGTAAAAGACGTCACGGTGTCCGCCACGCTTCCCGATGGTGTGGTATGGGATAACTTTGCAACGGCGGACGGTGGCAGCGTGACGTACGATGATGTCACGCGTGTGGTGCGGTGGACGATGTCGAGTATTCCCAAAGATGCATCAGCACTCACAGCAAAGTTTAGTGTTTCCATCACGCCGAATGCCAACGATGAAGGACTCGTGAAGACGATCGTTGGTTCATCGGTGTTTCGGGCGAAAGATGAGGAAACGGGTGCGGTCATTGAACGCACGGTGCCCCCGGTCACAACAGAATGTATTGGTGATACTCGAGCGGTTGGAAAAGGCAATGTGCAGGCGGCATCATGACGGTACTGCTGCGGCGGTGAGTGTTTGGAGTGCGATGTCCGCAGCGTTTGTCCATGCGAAATTGCGTGCACGTGCAATACCGCGCATCCGAAGGAGCGCGCGTAGCGCTGGTCCGTCCGATTCCGTGAGGAGCGCTTGGAGCGCGTGGGCAATGTCGGAAACGTTATGTGGATCAATAAGGATCGCTGCGTCGCCCACCACGTTTGGTAACGCGCTCGTAATACTTGTGACCACTGGCGTGCCGCACGCCATTGCTTCGAGAACGGGAAGGCCAAACCCTTCGGCGAAGGACGGAAAGAGAAACGTAAGCGCGCCACGATACAATGCGGGTTTATGTTTTTCGGGAATATAAAAGACTTCTCGAATATCTCCGCGATAGGGCGATGCAGCGAGCGCCTCGGTGATTCCCCGCATATTCCACCCCTTTGCGCCCGCGAGGACGAGTGGAATAGCACTTCCTCCTTGTGCTCGATACATGTCGTATGCACGGATGACGCTATCGATATTTTTCCGTGGTTCTCGTGTTGCAAGGCAAAGAATGTATGGCTGGTTGAGGTCGTACGCAGCGCGGTATGAGCGATCATTCGGTTGCTCGCGAGGGCCATACAGTGCATGGTCGATACCGAGCGGCATAACGGTCAGTGCGGTTGGCGGAACGTTGTAGAAGGTTGTTGCATCGTGCGCACTATGATCAGAGACGGCAAGGATGCGCTGTGCTTGATGAAAGATATGTGTTTCGCGAGCCATTCGTGCGCGCATGTGATCTTTCCAGGTAAAGCATTCCGGAACGGTACGGATTGCGGCATCGTGAAAGATCACCGTGTATGGAACCCGTGTTTTTAAAAGATGCGCATTGGGAAAGAGCCATACATCCGGGACGCACGAGAGAAAACGTTCCATGGTTGGGCCAAACGGGAGCGACCAGAGGAGGGATGCGAGTTTATTCGGGATGTGAAGGAATTCGCGATGGATGTTTGGTTCACGAAATTGAGGGATATTCATGAGGACATCCTCGCTTCCGGTGGCAAAGAGATAAAAGTCATGGTGCGGCGCACGGGCAGCCATGTGGCGCACCAGTTGTTCCGTCACAATACCTACCCCAGTTTTATGGGGTGAAATAAGCGGTCGAATATCCACAGCAATCTTCATAGCACGATGATGCGATGGATCGGTCTATTGCGCAAGATTGTGCTGTTGTTTGGCGTTCCACGCCTGGGTAACGATATCGTGCATCGATTGACGGAAGCGCGCGACGGAAAATTGCTCTGCGTGCGCCTTAATTGTCGCGGGTGAGAATCGGGACTCGTCAAAATGAAGCAACGTCTCTGCAAGGGACTCCCAGGTCTGTTCGTCGAAAAATGTGCCAGTGACCCCTTCGAGAATCGATTCTGTTGCTCCGCCCTTTCGGTATGCGATAACGGGTCGTCCTGCGGCCATGGATTCCACCGGAGTAAGGCCGAAATCTTCTTCTTGCGGATTAATGAACGCCACGGCGTTTGCGAAAAGCCGTGCACGCTCATCATCGGTAACGCGCCCCACAAATTGAATATTTTTTCTTGCCATTTTGCGGAGCTTTTCTTCCTCAGGTCCGGTACCGAAAATGATTAACGGGAATCCGATCCGATTACATGCTTGGATCACGAGATCGTATCGCTTGTATGAGACGAGGCGTCCGCCAATGAGAAAATAGGTCTTTGGTGCGTTTGAAATAGAGAACTCATGCGTATTCACGGGTGGATACACCACGATGCTTTCTTTTTGATAGTATTTTTTGATTCGCTGTTGGACGGTTTTGGAATTCGCGAGAAAAAGATCAACCCGATCCGCCGCAAGGCGATCCCACGCGCGGAGAATGCTTTGCATGAGGGGGAGGGCAGCTTTCACGATGCGTGGGACGTGAAGCTCTTCGACATAGCTCGCGGCATCGCTCCAGAGATATCGTGTTGGTGTATGGCAGTAACAGATGTGGACAGCGTGGGGATGCGTGACGACGCCTTTTGCAAACGCGCTCGCGCTTGAAATGATCACGTCGTACTCTTGGAGCGGGTAATGCTCGGTGGCTGCGGGCATGAACGGGAGGAGCCAGCGCATGCGTTTGACGGCGCCGGGGAACTTTTGAAGAAAAGATGTTCGGATGTCTTTGTGGCCAAAAATGTGATGCATCTGGGCGTGATCGTACAGGAGTGTAAAGGTAGGTGCGTGCGGCCAAAGGCTCTGGAAAACCTCAAGGACTCGTTCTGCGCCGCCAAGTTGCGTGAGGTAGTCGTGAACGAGCGCAACACGCATAATCCGCGAGAA
>CAZVBP010000014.1:0-15638 GCA_964625515.1 uncultured Gammaproteobacteria bacterium | reverse complement strand
CAAAACCTACAACTCCTCCTCAATCTCCAACAACCGGTTGTACTTGCAGAGCCGCTCCGATCGGGACGGTGCGCCGGATTTGATGAACTCGGCGTTCACGGCGACGGCGATGTCGGCGATGGTGGTGTCAGTGGTTTCGCCGGAACGGTGGGAGATGACGACTTTGTATTTGTTTTTCTTTGCAAGAAGAATAGTGTCAATCGTTTCAGAGAGTGTGCCGATCTGATTCGGCTTGATTAAAATCGCGTTCGCAACATTTTCGTCGATACCGCGCTGGAGTCGCACTGGGTTTGTAACAAAAAGATCGTCACCGATGAGGAGCAGCTCTTTTCCGAGTGCTCTCGTCATCATTGCCCAATCCTCCCACGCATCCTCTGCCAATCCGTCCTCGATGGAAATGAGTGGATACTTCTTCATCCAGCTTGCGTACAGCGCAACCATCTGTTTTGCGGTCAACGTTCTTCGATCGGTTTTGAGCGCGTACTTTTTGGTTTTTGCGCGATAGAATTCGCTTGCCGCAACATCGATCCCAAATCCGATCTCTTTGCCAAGTTTGTATCGCGCCCGTTTTGTTGCTTCAACTAAGTATTGCAGCACATTTTCCGTCTTTCCCACATCTGGCCCATATCCTCCCTCGTTCCCCACATCCGTATCCATGCCGTCTTCGCGAAGCACATCACCAAGCGCATGAAAAATCTCACTCCCCGCCTGCAGCTTGCGGGAGAATGAAGAAAATCCCACCGGAGCAATGATGAACTCTTGCATGTCGAGATTTGTATCGGCGTGCTTCCCCCCGTTGAACACGTTCAAAAATGGTGTCGGCAATCGGAAGCTCGCATACGAAATATCGAATGCTTGACGCAAATATGCGTAGAGCGGCATCCGCGCCCGCCGTGCACCGGCATGCGCAACCGCAAGTGACACACCAAGAATCGCATTCGCACCAAGTCGCTTTTTATTCGCGGTACCGTCAATAATGCACATCGCCTCGTCGATACCTCGTTGATCACCAACATCACGGCGACGGAGTGAAGGGCCGATAATATCATTCACATTTCGAATTGCCTTTCGTACGCCCATGCCGCGATACCGATCCTTGTCGCCATCGCGCAGCTCATGCGCTTCATGTGTTCCAGTAGAGGCGCCCGACGGCACCGACGCATGACCACGCGTCCCATCGCGAAGTAATACCGACACATGAAGCGTTGGATTGCCACGCGAATCTAAAATTTCATGGGCGTGAACTGCGTCAATACGGTCGAGCATAAAAGACAGGGAACGAAACACCGATGATTAGCGGAGCGAAAACGTAAGGTAGACCGTCATTTGGATCGTATTCTCCCCCACTTCTACCGTGGGCATCGCAGCAGCATCTGCTGCCTTAAACGACTCACCCATGCCGTAATAGATCGGCGACTGGCCACCACGAGATTCGCTATAACTCACCACCTTGCCCAACCGTGCGCTCAGCGACTTCGCAATAGCGACCGCTTCGCGCTTCGCCTGCGCCACCGCTTCCTCGCGTGCCACCGCAAGCGTCGCTGATTCATCGTCGACGACGTACCGAATATCAGAAACCGATGTTGCGCCGCCTTCCACCGCACTCTGCACAATCGACGCAGTTGAATCAATCGTTCGAATCTTTACTGTCAGCGTCTGTGTTGATTGATATCCCGTCACCACCGCAGGACTCACATCATAATCGTACACTTCAGACGTAGAGAACGACGATGTCCGAAGATCTTTTTCTGCCACACCAAGCGCCTGAATATCCGCAATCACCCCATTCATGATTTCCGACGCCGCGTTCTGCGCAGCCACTGCTGTCGCGCCATCTTTCGTGACGGTAACGTCCACCGATGCAATATCCGGTGCAATATCCGCGCTTCCCGTTGCAGAAACGGAAATTGTTGGCGCGATCTGATCACTAAATCCAACATTCCATGCTTCTCGATAGACTTTCTTTGCACTCATGCACGTGAATGCAATCAGTGCGACAAGAAGGATAGTCAGCAGCACGAAAAACACTTTGTGTTCCTGCCATGTGGGCCAAAACCCTGCGCGATTATTTTCCCAAGATGCCATATGATGATGGTTAATTACCATTATCATACCATGATCACCCTAATACCCTGTCGCAATAAGCACTAAACCAACTACAACACACGCACTCGCCAAGACAATGCGTACGATTTCTTTTGGCGGACGATGGACACGCGCTCCAAAAATGCCAAGCGACTCAATACACACAACAAAAAGCGACTGCACACCGGACAATGCCTGGATGACACTTGCCGATCCCATGCTTACTGCAAATCCTTTCAATGATCCCGCGGAAACATCGGCGAGTTCGCTTACCACATAGATGCGCATATCTCGCCATGAACGTTTTGCTTTTTGCCGACGCTTTGTTCTGCACAACATCATGAGAGCCGCGCCACAAAACATCGTGAGTGATACATAGGCAAATGCCGGAAGAAACGATGCATTATTATAAAGAATTTTCGCTAAAACCACTTCAAGCGCAAGAAGAAGTGACGCGCCGGCCATCAACAGATATGCGCGCAGTGAGGACCCTCGGGGGTTCGGGGCATAACCCATAATCATCGACCCTGCAACAAGAAGACCTATCGCAAAATACTGCGAAGCGATAAGTCGTTCATGCGCAAATACAAATGCCATAATAACAACAAACACCGGGGTGAGATTCCAAAAGAGAATGATATCTGCAACGTCTTCTTCTTTCAGCGCACGATAGTATGGCCAATATGCAAGAAGGGCCACGAGCCCCACGGCAATTGCAAGCATGGTGGTGTCTGCGGAAAGCATCTGGAAATTCCCCGTGAGTGTGATCACGAAAAATGGAATCCCGCCAAAGAGTCCGGTGATTGCAACCAAAAGCAACGGGTCCTTCGCGCGACGCACGACAAGATCTTCATCAACAACATTCGTCCATGCCCAAATTGCCGATGCTGCGAGTGCAGCGAAAAACCACCACATACCCGCTACGAAAGCAGTGCATCAAGCCCCGGCATCGCATCACCCGCGAGAAAAGCAAGCATTGCGCCGCCGCCGGTTGAGACGTGTGTGAAGTGATCAGTGAGATGAAACTCGTCGAGAAACGCAACCGTCTCGCCACCGCCCACAATCGTTGTTGCTCGACGACTCTTTGCGATGGTGCGCGCAATCGCGAGAGTGCCGTCAAACCCGTGTTCGCTCTCAATCACGCCCATCGGACCGTTCCAGAAAATTGTTTTTGCCTTGCTGAGGATCGCAGCATAGGCATCGATGGTTGCAGGGCCAATATCGATCGCCTGCCCGCGATGCACAACCACATCACTCGGCATGTGCAGAATCGACGCGTACTTCTGCATAAGCGACCGTGCAGCCGCAACGTCCTTGTTCTTTGTAAACAGGGGCGCCTTCACGGGAAGCGCATGATCGTTTGCGTAAAGCATTGTGAGTGCGGCACCGCCACCAAGAAGAATTGCGTCAGCACGTGATGCGAGCTGATGAATGAGCGGGATTTTTGTTTGAATCTTTGCACCACCAAGCAGCACCACGAACGGATGCGATTCCCGCGCAGAAAGCATCGTCACCTCCTGAACCACCAACGATCCTGCAAAGCTTGGCAGATACTTTGTGATCGCCACCATCGACGCATGCTTGCGATGACAAACACCAAACGCATTATTCACAAACACGTCGCCACACGCTGCAAGCGCCTTGGCGAAGGCTGCGCTATTTTTTTCTTCTCCTGGAAAAAATCGAAGGTTCTCGAGCATCACAATCGTTCCCGGTGCCATGCGATCAATCACGCGCTGCGCGTCTTCTCCTGGCCCGTGCGGTACAAATCGCACCGGCGTCTCTAGTACTTGAGTGAGCGCGCGCGCCACAGGCGCGAGTGACAAGTCCGGATCGACGCGCCCACCAGGATCGCCGCGATGCGCAATGAGGACAATGCGTGCACCGCGATTCAGTAATCGCGTGACGTCGGGAACAAGCGTTCGGAGTCGATGCATCCCATACGGCGCAACACGACCATGAGCGATCGGCACATTCACATCCACACGCAGCAAAACACGTGCATCACGTGCGATGTCGTTTGCGTGCCATGTGACGAGAGTTTTATGCGCGTTCGTTTTCTTCATACAATGCAACACCCTTCACCACACGCACCAGCGCAGCACGCCACGGAAGAATGCGGAAAAAATATCGCACATCAATCATGCGGCGGAGGATGTACGCAGTATACCCCGCAACGGGAGTGCCTAAGATTGTTCCCACGCCATATTTTCCGCCAAGCGCAACGAAAAAATCCCAATAGGATCGCTCATGATCAATACGCATCGGCAACGATGCCACCGTTCGAAGAATATTTTGGGCAACAATTTCCGCTTGCGCGATGGCAACTTGCGCCGTTTGCGGACTTGCACGCTTTCCTCCCCGCTCCACGCGCGCCGCGCAATCACCAAGCGCAAAGACCGCCGTCTCTCCCTGAACGCGACATGCACCATCAACAACAATCCTCCCCTTGGGGTTCTTTGCAAACGGCAAGGCATGTACAACATCAGGCATCGTGGTTCCGAGCGTCATCACCGTACATTGCGATGCAATATGTTCAATCTCCCCCTCCGGAACACCATCGCGGACGGATTGAAATGAAACCCCGGTTTTTGTCACCGCATTCACAACACAATTCATCCGTAATTCCACTCCCAATGTCTGCAATCGCCGGCGAGCTTTTTGTTGCAACGCTGGTGATAACGATCCAAGCGGATTCTGCAATGCATCGAACAAGACAACCGTCAGCGTTCCTTTTGGACGTGCCCCACGACGTTCATGCGCATGAACCATTGCAGCGCACTCCGCAGCGAATTCAGCACCGTTCGGCCCCGCGCCAACCACCGCGATGCATCCAGGCTTCCCCGCAGAAACACAGCGCGCAACAGCGGCACGCAACGCAACGGCATCACTCAGTCGCTTGAGATCGTACGCATACTCCCGAACGCCAGGAATTCCACAATCGTACGACACAGATCCAAGTGCGAGTACCACAATATCGTACGCAATCGTGTCACCATTATCCAAAACGACGTGCTTTGATTCCCGCTGCAGCGACGTCATTGCACCACGTCGAAACCGAATATCAGGAAACGATGTGAACGGCACACCCGCCGCCTTCATTGCATCACGTTCTTTTCCGTTTCGATCTGGTCCGTATGCAGCAATTTCGTACAACCAGGGAGTATACACATGCACCGGCGATGGATCGAGCAGCGTGATTGCAAAAGAGGATGCGCGTGATGATCGCAACAGATGCATTGCAACACCAAGTCCACCAAATCCTCCACCCACGATCACAATGCGGGTTGTCGCCATATCGTTAATGGAAAAGCCAGCGAAGAACACGATTGGGTTTATGGAGATTGCCGAGCACAATTGCATTAATGCCAAATGCATGCCCTACGCCACCGGCAGCAAACAACAGAAGAATCGCAATGTACACGATGTGCTCATCCACATATCCATGTGCAGTGTTTTCCGTAAAGGCGGCCACGTAATACAGTGTCATCAAGAGCGCGCCAGCGAGCGATGCGGGACGAACGAGAACGCCCAGAATGAGCGCAACACCCAGGAACAAAAGCCCCCATGCGTTCAGCACATCAACCACCCAATTGCCCGCGAGCGACTGAAACCACAGCGCAAACGGCCCACTTGCTTCACGTAAAAACCACTCCGCACTCCAATCGGTGGTAACCTTGCTCCATCCTGCAGAAAAGAAGAGCGCCCCCATCACGAGACGCAAAAGCAGGATGGCATTCCCGAGCCATGCTTCGTTTGCGCCCGATGCAATCTTTCCGAGTGTTGATTGTGTTCGCATAGCATCAGGCCATTGCCGCGCAAAGCTCAACCAAACTATGTGAATACCCCCATTCATTATCGTACCACGCCACAACCTTCACCAAATTCCCATCCACCACGCGCGTGAGGGCAAGGTCGACGATTGCAGAATGCGGATCACCAATAAAATCGGACGACACCAGTGGCTCGTGCGTTACTCCCACAATACCTGCGAAGCGCGGCTGTGCTGATGCAGCAATGATCGCAGCGTTCACATCGTCGACCGTCACATCTTTTTTCAGCAGGAAGGTCATGTCCGCGAGCGACACCGTGGGTACAGGAACACGCACGGAGAGTCCGTCGAATTTTTCATGCAATGTTGGAATCGTCAATGTGACGGCAATTGCTGCTCCCGTTGACGTTGGGATGATATTTTCTGCCGCAGCGCGCCCTTCCCGTACATCTGCACGCGGCGCGTCCACGAGTGACTGCGATGCGGTGTATCCGTGCACCGTGGTCATCATCGCTTTTGCAATACCGAATGCATCCTCCAAAATCGCGGTCACCGGCGCAACACAATTTGTGGTACACGATGCGTTACTCACAATAGGCGCATGCTGTTCCTTCAGATGGTCGTTATTCACGCCCATCACAAACGTGGGTACGTTGCCCCCTTTTGCAGGAGCAGAAATCACCACGCGCGTTGCGCCAGCATCAAGATGTGCTCGCGCCCGATCTTCCGACGTAAACAGCCCCGTTGCCTCAATAACGATATCAATCTTCAAATCTTTCCACGGCAACTTTGCAGGATCTTTCTCAGAAAATAATGCAACGCGCTTCCCATCAACGATAATCGCATCCTTGGCTCCATCAACATCCGCATTCCATGTGCCGTAATTCGTGTCGTGTTTTAAAAGATATGCAAGCGTGGCGGCATCTGAAAGATCGTTCACCGCAACAACATCAAAACCCTTCTTCTCCCAACCCACTTTAAAAATCGTTCGACCAATTCTTCCAAATCCATTAATGGCGATACGAGGCATAGATGCATCTATTTTAGCACA
The DNA here is from genome assembly GCA_964625515.1 of uncultured Gammaproteobacteria bacterium. Classification (GTDB taxonomy): domain Bacteria; phylum Patescibacteriota; class Patescibacteriia; order UBA9934; family UBA9934; genus CAIKHN01. The sequence goes on along the minus strand of CAZVBP010000014.1, from coordinate 8,730 downwards.
AAAACACCCCACCCTTCGGAAAGGACGGGGTGATTCTGGAATTACGCACCAAGCTGCATGCGAACAAAGCGACCGATCTTGAGGTTTTCTCCAATGACGGAGATGTTCTCATTCAAGAGCTGCTCGATCGTCTTTTCTTCGTCTTTGATGAACGATTGCTCCATCAAACAAATCTCTGCGTAGAACTTATTCAGCTTGCCGTCGAGGATCTTTTCCACCATTTCTGCTGGCTTGCCCTCTTGGCTGAGCTGCTCTCGGTACACCGACTTTTCTCGTTCAACCACATCCGCAGGAACATCCTCCCTGCTGACGTACTGCGGCGCGCTCGCTGCGATATGCATCGCAAGATCTGCGCCAAATGCGTTGAATTGATCGTTGCGGGCAACGAAATCCGTTTCACACAGAATTTCCACCACCACCGCAAGCTTGTTCCCATGCGAATACGTAAACACCTTTCCCTCTGCTGTTGCGCGATCTGCTTTCTTGGCCGCCTTCGCTGCACCCGCAGAACGGAGTGCATCCACTGCCTTCTCAAGATCGCCACCGTGCTCTTCGAGTGCACGCTTTGCATCCATCATTCCGGCACCCGTCATCTCGCGCAACTTTGCCACGTCACTTGCGGTAATTGTCATAGCAATTTTCTTCGATGTTATTCGATGGTCCTCCAATGCCCGAGAACAATCATTTATTTCTTTTCGACGACTGTCGCTTTTACTGCCGCTGCCTTTGCCGCAAGTTCGTCCTTGGTTGCATCGTCCAAATCGTCCACTGCTGCTTTTGCATGCTCGTTCAGCTTCACGTCATCTTCTGCATTCTTGCGCACATCGGCTGCTGCTTTTGCATTCGCAATTGCCTTTGCCTTTCCTTCCTTTGCCGCTTCCATAACAAGGCGCGAAACCATTTCAATACTCCCCACCGCATCGTCGTTTCCTGGGATCACATACTTGATACCGCGAGGATTCACGTTGCTATCCACCAGTGCAACCATCGTCACACCCATCGTGGTTGCCTCACGCACTGCAGTCTTCTCGTGACGTGCATCCAAGATGAACAATGCATCCGGAAGCTTTGTCAGCGTGGAGAGACCGCCAATCTTTTCATCAAGCTCTTCAATTTCGCGGGAGAACTGCAACTGCTCAAGCTTTGTGTACTTCTTCAATTCGCCCTTGCTTTGTTTGTCCTTCAAATCCAAGTAGTGGCGAATGAGTCGCTGGATCTGTGCAAAGTTTGTGAGCGTCCCTCCCAACCAACGGGTGTTGATGTATGGCATGCCAACTTCTTTTGCGCACGCTTCCACAATTGGCTGCGCCTGGCGCTTGGTACCCACGAACACGATCGAGCCGCCGCGTGCCACAGTTTCCGACACAAACGAAAGGGCTTCTTCAAGCTTTGCTTGTGTCTTTTCCACGTCGATAATGTGCACACCGCCCCGTTCGCCGTAAATGTATTCCTTCATCTTTGGGTGCCAGCGGCTGGACTGGTGACCAAAGTGCACGCCCGCTTTTAACATCTCTAACAGTGTTGGCATCTTTGCCATAAACGTTTTTCCTTTTATCCTCAGAAATCGGGTCGTGGGCCCTGTCTGCGCAGGGAGGATCCATTCGACGATGTATCGATTTCTTGTGAGATTGATGAATAATCTGCCTCGCAGAAGACGCGAGAATAGTACTCAAACCCACCAAATTCGTCAAACCTTCGCCAAGATTTTACCGAATAAACATCGCGTCGCCAAAGGAGAAGAAACGATAGCCAGCGTGGATAGCGTGGTGATAGGCGCGAAGGACGTTTTCGCGGCCAGCGAAGGCGGAGACGAGCACGAGGAGAGTTGATTTTGGAAGGTGGAAGTTCGTGATGAGACCGTCGACGATGCGGAAGGTGAAGCCGGGGGTGATGAAGATGTTGATCGGACCGGCGAAAGCTCCGACCCCCTCCGTCTCCCCCTTCGTAAGGGGGAGAGTACGCAGCGCGACACCTTCAAGAACACGCACGGTCGTGGTTCCTACCGCAATCACCCGTCGGCCTTCTGCTTTGGCAGCATTAATGCGCGCTGCAGTGCCGGCATCGATCTCCACGTACTCGGCATGCATGGTGTGGTCTTCGATGTGTTCCGTTTGCACCGGACGGAATGTGCCAATGCCCACGTGGAGTGTGACGTACTCAATCTGCACGCCCTTCGCTGCGATCGCCTCGATGAGCTCTGGCGTGAAATGCAGCCCCGCGGTTGGAGCTGCCACCGATCCGGTCGATGTGGCATACACCGTTTGATATCGATCATCATGTTCGAGCTTCGTCGTCACATACGGCGGGGTGGGCATCACGCCGTGCTCGTCGCAAAATGCGAACATCGCTGCAGACGATAATCCGGTTTTGAAAGTGACGATGCCGTCGTCGGTTTTGCTCATCACTTCAAAGTCGCCGAGCACTGATCCTGCGTGAAGCTTTTTGCTTCCCTTCACCAATGCGTCGATGTCGCCATCGCGCACCACGAGCACGAACACCTCGAACCCGTCGATCATGAGGCGGGCTTTGAATACTTTCGACCTGTTAAAGACGAGTACATCACCTGCGCGGAGTTCGGTGATGATGGAGGTGAAGTGCGGGAGGTCCTTGAGACCCCCTCCGACTCCCCCTCGGAGAGGGGGAGAGTACATATCTGATTCAGAACGCTGCTCGGATACGCGATCGAGCACCAAAAGTCGCGAGGCGTCGCGTGGTTCGATGGGAACTTGAGCGATCGACGACGGTGGGAGATCGTAATCGAACAGATTGATCGATGTTTTATTCATAGCGCGTAGCGTAACTTCTTTGCGAATGTTTGACAAAAAGCACTCGCATTGCTACTCTTTTGCCACTTAATCGACTGTAGACAAAGCAGTCACTTCCCTCTTTTTATGAAGGCAGAAATCCACCCAAAGTACTTCGCGTCAACGATCGCCTGCGCATGTGGCGCAACGTATAACGTCGGCTCCACGCTCGAGCACATCGATATCGAATTGTGCAGTGCATGCCATCCATTCTTCACTGGAAAGCAAAAGATCGTCGACACAGCACGACGAGTGGAAAAGTTCACCGGCAAGGCAGACAAACAGGCTGCAACAGTGAAAACCGCAAAGGACAAAGCCGCGGAACGGGCAGCGCGCGCAACAGCAAAGGCTGCAAAGAAAGCGAACAACGACACCTCCATCAAATCAGTCTCCCGTTAAATTCGGCCAAAAGTCCCCCGGCGCTCAAGCACAGCACGAGCAAAGGGGGATTTTCGTTTATACTAGATCTATGGACTACACCAACGTCATTGCCGAGAAGCGCGCAGAAAAAGCAAAGCTTGAAGCCAGTCTCATGGACCAGGCCGTGCTTGGGAATCCCCGCAAACTGCGAGAAGTGAACGCGGAGTATCAACGCGTGAGCCGACTGATTGATGTGGCAACGGCGTACGAATCGGCAGTGCGTGCACTGGAGCATGCAACAACGGCGCTGCAAGATTCCGACGAAGACGTGCGCGCCATGGCCAGTGACGAAGTGGCGCTCCTTGAATCCAAACTTCCTGCACTCGAACAAGCGCTCGAGCTCGCGCTCATTCCCGCGGATCCTATCGATAGCCATGATGCGATCGTGGAAATTCGCGCAGGCACGGGTGGTGACGAAGCCGCGCTCTTTGCGTCAGACCTCTACCGAATGTACACGCGCTATGCAGAGCGTAACGGGTGGAAATTCAGCATCGTCTCCCAAAGCCAGAACGATCTTGGTGGCTTTAAAGAAGTGATTATCGAAATTCATGGCGACGGTGCGTACGGCACAATGAAGCTCGAAAGTGGTGTGCATCGCGTGCAGCGTGTGCCGTCCACCGAGAAAGCGGGCCGTATTCATACATCCACCGCCACCGTTGCTGTGCTTCCAAAACTTGAGCACGAAGAGTTTGAAATCAATCCGAAAGATCTCACCATTGAAGCAACAACAAGCCAGGGCGCAGGCGGACAATCGGTGAACACCACATACAGCGCCGTGCGCATGGTGCACATCCCTACCGGAATCACGGTGTACTGTCAGGACGAACGTTCCTTCAGCCAAAACAAAGAACGCGCGCTCGGCGTGATGCGTGCTCGCGTGTTTGCATTCGAAGAAGAAAAGAAGCGCGCAGCCCTTTCGGCAAATCGCAAAGACCAAATTGGCACCGGAGAGCGCTCCGAAAAAATTCGTACATACAATTTTCCGCAGGATCGCATTACCGATCATCGTGTCAAACAATCATGGCACGGCATTCCGAACTTGCTCGACGGTGATTTAGGAGAAATTCTCACTGTCCTGAAGATGGCAGCACGCGACGCAAAATTTGGCGAGCTTACGAGCGACGATGATGACAGCGAATAATTCTTATGGAACACGCCACCACGATCTTTGAACTGCTCTCGTGGGCCGGCGACGTCTTAAAACGCGCCGACGCTTCGCGTACCGTGCCCCAAAACGCACGTCTTGATGCACAGGTGCTCTTTGCACATGTTCTGGGCGTCAACAGCGCGTATCTTTTCACCCACGGTGATGAAGCAGTGTGTACCAGCGCGGTCGATCATTTCCATCGCCTCGTCATGCGCCGCAGTCGCCACGAACCCGTGGCATACCTCACACAAACCAAGGCGTTCTTTGGACGTGATTTCTTTGTGAATTCCTCGGTGCTCATTCCACGCCCCGATACGGAAGTCCTCGTAGAACATGCGCGCGCACTCATTACCCCATCATCAACGGTCATCGACATCGGCACCGGAAGTGGCGCGATCGCCGTGACGCTTGCATGCGAAACGCATGCGCAGACGTTTGCAATCGACGTCGATCCTGCTGCACTCACCATCGCAGAACACAACGCACAGACACACGGTGCAACGATTCACTTTCTCCAAGGATCGCTTCTCGAACCGTGGATCCACGCCGATGCTCCTGCAGACCATCTCGTCATTACTGCAAATCTCCCCTATCTCACGCCATGGCAGTGGAAAGATTTGGATCCGGACGTTCGCGATTATGAACCGCGTCTTGCGCTCGTGGGTGGCGCGGACGGATTAGTGTATTACGACGAGCTCTGCACGCAGCTCCGCACATATCTTCACGAACAGTCACGACAAGGGCATCGCATCGCTATCGATCTGCTCATCGAGATCGATCAGAGCCAACGTCTCACCGCCCCATCACTCCTGCAAACGCATTTCCCCGATGCACGCGTCGTGGTACATCGCGATTATTCCGGTAAAGAACGCGTGGTGCACATGCATCTTTAGCGGTCGAAAATCGTCACGCGATCCTCATCATCCACAACCTCGATCCACGTTGTTCCCGCGTTCATCACGATTAGAGCACCAGACGCATCAACAAACTCGAGTCGACCCGTGCGCGAATCTTTTTTCCACGTTCCTCTTACATCGGATACATTTCCATTCTGATAGATCAGTGCTTTTCCATTTCCGATGGTACGAATCTCCTTCCGTCCTATCGCATCGATCTCCGCAATGTCGGTGACGATGATGACAACAGTATTTGTGCGATACGTGTTTCCGCCTTGCGTTCGTGTATACACATTTTCCTCAGGACCATACGTCCAATCAACGTTGTACAGCGATGCGCTCGGCCAATCGATGTGAATGGTGTGTGGCGATGCGTTCTCCGACACTCCGTCCTGAAATGCCCACGGCGTGAACAATTCATCATCGCTCATCGATCCTGAAAACTCCTCAAGCGATGCGCGTAAATCATCCATCGTGGTGAATACGTTGTGCGGTGCGTACCGGGTGCGCTCATCGCGATAAAAATATTCGCTCTGAAAGAACTGATCAAGATCATGTGTCGCAGTGTTGCGAATCTTCTCGAGCGCTTCTGGCGATCCGCCAACGTGGACGTACCGGCCATCGAACTCTGCATTCCAATCCAAATAGTACGGACGCGCAGAACGTACCGGACCGATTTTCTCGGACTCTTGATCGCTTCCAAAGAATGCAATAAATCGCGGAATATTTCCTTCCACCGGCGCTTCAATCACCAAGAATGCATCGCCAAGCCCAAACAGCGGCCACGCATCGGCAGCGTTCTCGATCATCACGCCAAAAACGTCAGGAACGCGCTCGAACGGCGCATCAATGGGATTCCCCGTCAACGGATGACGAAGAACCGATGTCACATCTCCAATATCAATCGGATCAGGATCGGGCATATCACCTCCGTTTCGATGAAGCGCAATCGCAGTGCCAATCACCAGAATGATCATGAAGACAACGCCAACGCCGATCATCACCGACCGCTTCGCCCCCGATGGCTTCTCGTGCGCAACAAATTCCATGAGGAACTGTCGGATTCGTTCAGGATGTGACAGGGTTTGTTTTGCTGTAGGTTTTTGTTTCGTCATACGAGCACCCATTGTAACAAAAAATCGCCCCAGCATCTGCCGGGGCGATTTTTCTTGATTATTTCTTTTCTGGCTCTGCAGGAACTTCTTCTTTCTTCTCTGTGGTCACTTCCACCTTGGAAACGTCCACCTCTACCGCTTCATCAAGCGATGCCATTTCTGCCTCAGACCGTGGCGGCTGTACAGACGCGACGGCAACATCCATATCGGTACGAATCTCCACACCTTCTGGTGCAACCACATCGGAAACGCGGATCACGTCATCAAACGTTTTCAAGATGGAAACGTCGATGGCAATTTCGTGCACAAGTGCGTTTGGCAACGAGAACACTTCCACGTCTTCCAAACTCTGCAGCAATGTTCCACCAAGCTCTTTTACCGCTGACGCAACGCCCACAAGAACCAATGGGATCTTCGCTTCAATTTTGCGGTTTGGATCCACGGCACGGAAATCGATGTGACTCACAAAGTCGTTCAACGCATTGCGTTGCACTTCGCCAATCAGCACTGGCCATACGCGATCACCCACGGAAAGATTCACCACCGTGCTCGATCCCGCAACTGCAAGCACCTTCAAAAAGGCGTTGCGATCAACCGTGATATTCGTGGGCTCTGTATTAAAACCGTACACAACGGCCGGAACGCTCCCCTCTGCGCGGAGCGCATCGGTTTTACGACCGACCAATTCACGAAGCGTAGCTTGAAGGGAGGCGTTGTTCTGCATAGATGCCGCACATTTCATCCAATCCTAGCGATTTTGTCAACCGTCGATCCACGACCTTGCGCTTTTGTCATGTTCGCAAGGGTGATATGCGCCACAAGCACATCATCGAGCGTGATGCGCTTCCCGGTCATAAACCGAAATGCGTCGGCGGCGTCACAATCAGTAAATAAGCCAACACACGCAATATTGCCTGCATTTCGCTGGATCGTGAACAGCATGGACCGTGCGCAATCGGTACATGTGGCATGAATAACGTCTCGAGTACGATCTTTTTTGAGCGTGCGAAGTCGCTCCTCAGAATATGAGGAGCCGCAAAATGGACAGCGAGCAATGGGCGCAAGGACCGCGCGATCCGATGGCGTCATACGGAATGCATTATTCTATCCCCAGGCCGCAAGCGTACCGCAACAGACTGCACAAAGCCAAGAAGGGCGAGCGAGAGGACGAGTGAGCTTCCTCCGTAACTCACAAATGGGAGCGCAACGCCCGTTGCTGGCATGAGCGATACATTCGCGCCAGTGTGCACCACGATTTCTACAAATAACACCGAAAATGCACCTAAACAAAGATACGCACCAAAACTATCGTGCGCCATGCGCGCAAGCATCACCATGCGCCACAACAGCACCACAAACGCCGCAAACAATAAGCATACGCCAATGAACCCAAGCTCCTCCGCAATCACCGCAAACACAAAGTCTGTCTGACTTTCTGGGAGAAATCGCAATTGCCCCTGACTGCCGTCGCCAAGACCGCGCCCCCAAAACCCACCAGATCCGATCGCGATTTTGGCTTGCGTGACGTTATATCCCGTCGCAAGCGGATCACGAGAGGGATCCAAAAACGTCATCACACGCTCCTTTTGATACTCTTTAAATGCAAATGTCCATCCCGCCAAGGCAACCAATGAAACGCCTGCGAGCAATACCGCAACCTGTGAAAACCGCACCCCGGCGAATAACACAAGCACCGCCCAGGTGCCGAATAATAGTGCGGCACCTCCCAAATCGGGCTGCATCATCAACAGCGCCACAGGAAGGGCAACGAGCACGCCACTTTTTGCAAGATCAGACCAACCGAATCTGCGTTTTGCCCGTTCACTGAAATAGCCGGCAAGCATAATCATCAGCGAGACTTTTACAAACTCCACCGGCTGAAACGCAAATCCCCCCAGCACAAACCATCCCGTCACTCCGTTTAATGTACGTCCGAAGATCAACACCGCAACAAGCAGCACGATCCCGAGAATATAAAGCCCCCGCGCATAATGCCGCAGCGCATGATAATTCACATGCGCAATCACCATATAGGCAAGCATGCCAACACCAAGCGCGATTGCTTGTTTTTGTAAAAAAACCGACGTGCCACCGCGCGACAACTCCACCGAAAAAATCGCAGCAAAACCAAACGCCATGAGCACCAAGGCGGCGATCAAGAGCGGAACATCGCCCTTGCGAAAAACCCGAAGCGGTGAAAACGCCATACCAGGAAAGTATGCAGGATTGGGAGATTCTTTGCGAATATTCACCCATGAACCATTTAAATGTTTTTTAGAAAATCTCTTGTAAAGTTCGCCATTATTCTTTACGCTCCCCTCGCTTCCATGCACGGTAAGCACCCGCCG
>CAZVBP010000013.1:0-16092 GCA_964625515.1 uncultured Gammaproteobacteria bacterium | reverse complement strand
GTATGCGCGAATTAAAAAAACGTTTTCTTGGTGCAAGCGAACTGGAATGGCGCGGGATTTTTCCCAAGGCTCCACTCCGCCACATCGAATCTAATGCCCGCATTGCTACGCGCGATCGATTTGGAAATCGCGTGTTTACATCTGCTGACCGTGCGTATAGCGATCGAGAAAACAAGACAACGAAGGCTGCGTTGCTCGTCTCCGAGCATGGACAAGCCCTGATTCGACAGCACAACGGAATTCTGGGGGACATCAGCCGCGGGCTCGAAATACTTGCGCCGAAACGAGCAGCAGATTTTCTCACTCTTCCTGAAGAACCAATCGTAATAGGATTAAAAGAAAATCGTCGTTCGCTCCAATTTATCGGAACCGGGCACCAATCAGTAGTGTTTCGTCTTGCTGCCGGGGACGAGCACTATGCAATAAAGGTTCACAGGCCAGAGACGGGCATTCATCAGCCCTACGTGAATGAAATGCTGCAAATCCAAACGCTCGCGAAAGAATGCGCAGATGCTCTCATTGGCCTTCACATCGACCTCCCAACATTTCTCTTTGCCTCCGGTCAAGTTTCGTGTACCGAATTTATTCCACATCCCGCACGTCTCGATCAATCTTCCCCCGCAACACACCATGCGCTCGCAGAAACATTCCAAGCGTTTATTCGACAACAAAAAGAGCAGGGCATCGATTTATGGAAGAATATGTCCGTCGATATTTTACATCGTGGAAAACTGCCGATATCCAACTATCGCATGCGCGATGACGGAAGCATTGTATGGGTGGATCCTTTGGTCTACGTGCCGCATAAAGATTCAGTCGAAGCAGGGCGATTGGGCGGGCGCTCCATCGTAACGCCTCCTGATTTCACTTGGCGGGAGTTTCGCGATCACTATATTGTCGCACAAAAAGAACTCGCCGACCTTCAGATCCTCATGCGCCAACTCGAATCGGTCGACGTAGCGACGTGGCTCAAAGGTGCAAAAGACTTTTTTGATAGGTATGCAATCTCACTCTCTATCGATCCTGAAGGCGACTCGATCGAAAGCCAGGCATATTCCGCCGCGGATCTTGTGAAACGAATCATTTTCCAAGAGCATCGCATTCGCCGGATGATGGAGAGGGAGGGTGAGGATGGAGCGTCCGATGGATAGACCCAAAGAGGGAGAGGCCTCTGAATACTTGGTGCGTTATACTGAAAATATTATGAACATGATCACCTTTGAGTCCCTCGTTGGAATCCTTGGATCACTTACGGCGGCGAGTCTCTTTTTTCCACAAGTTTACACATCGTGGAAAACAAAGCGCACTGCCGATCTCGCCTGGTTTGGGATTGTAGTTGGCATGCTCAATGGAATCTTTTGGAGCACGTATGGCGTGCTCAAACTCGACCCCTTCATCTACGTCACAAACGGCATCCTCTTCCTCGGCGCGTTTTTGCTTATGGTGTTGAAGAAGCGGTATGGGTAGAGGGTGTATAGACCCTACGCCGAAGAATCCTCGAGAAAATGTCGTAACTGCTTTTTAAGAAATTTCCATCCCGATCCGCTTTTCAAAAACTTTTCTCGTCCTAAGGCGTCTTCTTTTATAAGATACGCTTCGTAATAAATCACACGCCACGGCCCCTTGTGCGCCGTAGAAATATTCCCATTCGCATTGTGTCGTATGAGCCGTGCGCGAAGATCGGTGGTTTGTCCTATGTACCAAGATTTCGACGAAAGACTCTCCAGTACATACACATAAAACATACACCCTGATGAAAAGTGTTCAAGACGCCCATAAAAACTGTATCACGAACCGCCGTGTTATTGGCCTGCCACGTGAACAACGGCTCGGCACCTCGGCCACGTAAAGGCAAAAAACAATAACATTGCCCACGTGGCACGTAAAAACAACGGACAAGCCGTTGTTTTTACGTGGCGGAGAGGGTGGGATTTGAACCCACGGTACGGTTGCCCGTACACCAGATTTCGAGTCTAGCGCATTCGACCACTCTGCCACCTCTCCGTGAAGTGGTTTTTGTGCACATTGTCCCCCTTGGAACGACGAGACGATACCGGAATTTTGCCCAAATCGCAAGCACGGGTATGCTGAACGTATTCTTTATCCTCTTCGTATGTCCAATCGCGTTGCGCACTTTGAAATTCATGCTGATTCCCTTGAACGCGCCATTGCATTCTACCGCAACGTGTTTGGATGGGACTTTCAACCGTGGCCAATGCCCGATGGAACAACGTACTGGATGATTCTCACTGCGCCCAAGGAAAGCGCCGAGGTTGGCATTAATGGCGGCATGATCCTTCGCCCGTGCCCACCAACCGAGGGCGCTGCATCGAACGCGTTTGTGTGCACCATCACGGTGGATTCCTTCGATGTTATCGCCGAAGCCATTCTTGCCCACGGCGGAAAAGTTGCGCTTCCAAAAATGGCACTCGCAGGCATGGCGTGGCAAGGATATTTTCTCGATACCGAGGGCAACACGTTCGGCATTCATCAAGCAGATCCGCTGGCCAAATAACCACCCCTCACTTCCCCATCGCTTCTTTGAACGCATCCACAAACGGGATCTCTTCCGGTCGGACGCCGTTAAGCATGCCAAGGTAATAGCTCACGAAACTGCCAAACTGGAGCACCTCCCCCACTTCTTCAAGCGTCTCGGCGCCATTCGTGACGTAATTCACCACGGCAATGCCCTGCTGTTCGAGCATATCGGCGGTGATGGAAACCCTGCGCTGGGTGCGCTCGTGATAGAGCGATGACTGAAAGAGAATGGCGACCGTTTTTGGTGCGAATGTTTTTGGGTATGTGAGGCCCTCAAGTAAGTGATGGTTCAATTCAGGAAGTGGGAAACTCGCCGCGAATTGTTTTGCGGTTTCGTTAATGGAATTCGTCATCACGTGCGCCGCGCCCACCAAATGCTCTGCTGCAATCACAAGCACCGCGCATCCCGCAAGCGATTTCGCAACGGTCTTTGCGGGATTCTCCTTCCCCTTCACGTCCACCGCACACGAATCGATCACTTCCCCCATTGCAATACGCATGCGATCAATCTCGGCGGTGGTGACGCGCACAAGCTTGGCACGCTCAAGAACGCCAAGCATCCCGCCAAACGAAAACCCGGTTCCAAATCGTGGTTGGTGTGCAAAATCACCGGGTTCGAATTGATACAACCCCCATCCTTTCTTTTTTGCGCGCTTCGCAAGCTCGCCACCTGCACACAGCGCGATGATCATCGCCCCTGCACGCTCCGCTCCGTCCGCAGCCTCCAACACCTCTTCCGTATTTCCAGAAAAGCTTGATGTAATCACCACCGTGCGCTCATTCACCCATCCGGGGAGACAATAGTCATTCACAATAGTCATTGGCACTTTCCATCGATTCGCAAGCCCCGTGAGCGCCATGTGCGGCCCAAGCGCAGATCCGCCCATGCCCACCACCACAATGTGATTCGCCCTTGCAAAGCTTGTGGGAAACTCCAGTTCTCGCGTTTCATTCCACGCAATGCGAATCTGCTCCGGCAGATGCTCAATCCCAAATCGGATATCCGTTGCATCGAGCGTAGCGTAGGTATTGTGACGGTCGAGCTGCATACTGCCCCAGTATTCCAGCCAATCGCGAAATTGGCGAGCGCGCTATCCACTGTTCTTGATGGTTGCCGTAATCTCGGCTCGACGGGAAATGTCGCCAATAAGGACCGCGCCAACGCATTTCCCCGCGCGATAAAACTCTTCCACTGATGCATCGTCAGCGGCAACGCTCTGGCGAACCTCGTCCGCAGCCTTCCGATCCACGTCGCCGATAAATACCATCTGAAGCCCTAAGAGATTTGTGGTGTAGCTTGAAACAAGATCGAATTTGGTGCGTTCGCCTACAATAGTCTTTGCCACCACGCGGCCCTGCGTTTGCGCATTCATCCAGTTGCCATACGTCACTGCTCGCCCAACGTGAATATCAAAGAACTCTGCACCGTCACCGGCGGCAAAAACCCCCGGATGCGTGGTCTCCAAATATTCATTCACCACAATCCCCCGCTCCATTGGCACGTTGCACGCCGCATAAAATGCCCGGTCGGGATGCATGCCAATGCCCACCCCAACAATTGCGCACGGCAATACGTCGCCGGACGCAAGGCGAACGCCCTCCACCGCTTTGTCGCCGATGATTTCTGGTGCGCTTTCGTGCGTATACATCGTCACCCCTCCTGCTGCCGCCTTCTGCGCGAGCACTTTTTGTGAATGTGGCGACAAGATCGACGACCAAAATCCGTTACCACGCAACAGCACGCTACACGCAATGTTGAAGTGCGCAAAAATATTGATGTACTCCAACGCGATAAATCCGCCGCCAATCACCACACCGCGTCGCTCCTCTGCAGGACGCATCGCAACGTCACGCAGCAGGTCGTTGAGATGATCCGCGTCATCGATTCCATGCAAATACGAAACGCCCCGCGGCTCCCCGCCAATCACCGTGAGTTCACTTCCCTGCGCAAGAAGCAACGCATCAAACGGCAACTCGCGACCCTCACTTGTGCGAACAAATCGGTTTGGAATATCAATCGCTTCCACGCGCACCCCAGGCATGATTTCGATATTTTCCTTTGCGTACCATTCCCACGATTTCAAAAAAACTTTTTCGCGAGGAATTTTCCCTTTCACGTAATGCGGAAGGAGCACGCGCGAATAGAGCGGATGATGCTCTTGCTCGATGATCGTAATTGTCACGTTCGCATCGGCTTTCCGCAGCGTTTCTGCCGCCGTTGTTCCAGCAATTCCACCACCAAGAATAACAACGTGGTCCATATTATGCTGCCGGATAGAGTTGCGCGCCGCTCTCGTCGAAAATACTGATCGCGAGCGTGGGGCATGACTGCGCGCCCAAAATAATGTTCTCAAGCTCTTCGCTCGTTACCTCCACCGTGCGCTCATATGTTGGCCCGTCTGGTGCGCTCCCATGGTCGAGCACTTCAGCCTTATTCTCCACGTTCATCACAAACGTCTCTGGTGCAATCGTCACGCAGCTTGCTGCGCCAATACACAAATCTGCATCAACCACGATTCGAATCTTCATAGTATTGCCTGTTTTACTCTTTTTTCATGAATGCGACAACTTCGCGGACGATCTCGATTGCACGAGCAATGTCCTCCGCAGTTGTGGTCGCTCCCAATGAGAAGCGCACACATTGTACCGCTTCTTCCCGGGAAAGGCCTAGCGCAAGGAGCGCCGGGCTTGGGCCATCACCTGCATGACATGCCGATCCTGTTGAGACGGAGACCCCCCGGGCGTCAAGACGAAGCACGAGCTCTTCCCCATCGATATCTGCGAATCGCACGTTGAGGGAATTTGGAGATCGGTGAATGCGGTGCCCATTCAAAGACGTGCCAGGGATCGCGAGAATCCCATCAAGCAGCCGTTCTCGCAACGCATGGACGCGATGGAACTCTTGATCGCGCGCAGCGACCGCGTGCTGAAGCGCAGTGGCAAACCCCACCGCACCGGCCACATTTTCCGTGCCTGGTCTGCGACCAAATTCCTGCGTTCCTCCCCCAAAGATATTTGCCCACGGCGTGTGACGACGAAGAAACAGCGCGCCATTCCCTTTTGGTCCTCCCACCTTTGCACTCGAAAGAATTGCTGCATCGATGTGGAGCGCGTCCGCATCGATCGCATAATAGCTCGGTGCCTGGCTGGCATCGGTAACGAAGAGCGGATACACCGCGCCGCGTGCCTTGCGCCAGCGATCGAGTGCGCGGCCGATGTCGGCGAGATCTTGCACCACACCAATCTCATTATTCACCATCATTATGGAAACAAGCACGGTATCGCCACGCAGCGCCGCGATCACGTCTTCGGCGCGCACCATGCCGTACGAATCCACCGGAACGAGCGTCACGTCCGCTCCTGCGGCACGCAAAATGCGGAGCGCCGACGGATGCTCGGTGGCCAGCGTGACGACGTGTGCGCCGTGCCCCACCGCGCCACGCAGCACACCAAACATTGCGAGATTCAGCGACTCTGTTGCGCCCGATGTGAAGACGATCTCGTCCGGATGCGCGCCGATGCATGTCGCGATTTGCTCGCGAGCACGATCGAGCACCGCACGCGCACGAACACCCTCCGTGTGAATGCTTGAGGGGTTGCCAAATTCGCGCATCAACACAGGCTCCATCGCCATCCATGCGGCAGGAGAAAGTGGTGTTGCGGCTGCGTGGTCGAGATAAATGCGATTCATGATTATTTGCACCCTTCAAACGTGAAGGCAAAACATTGGATGCCCGCCTCTTTCACTGCAAGACGGAGCGTGCCGCTATGATAATGGTCGGCGCGCACAATGCGATACATGCGGTGCTCTTTCACATGCACGTGCGTGGTCCCTGATTCGTCCGCCACCAAATCATCCCCCGCCATGGTTTCCGGCACGGGTGCGCCGTCGAGCGTGACCGTGATGGTGCGATCTTTTCCGTCTGCACTGCCCATGACGAGATTCACGCCGAAGGCGCTGTATCGGAGCGAGAGGTGTTCGTTGGGAACGGCGAGCGCTCGAGTATGCTCCACGCCTTCTGCAGTGATGCGCCAATGGCCGTGCAGATACGGCACGCCTTCTTCATGATCGGCGACGTCATCGTATGCCTCTTCGGTGTTCGGCAGTTTATCGCCCGCGTTCCCAATGTGGCCGCGAAGATAGCCAAGATACGTTTCTGGCGTGGTGCGATAGCATTTCCCCGATCCTTCCGATCCGTCGGGGGGAATCGTGGGGAGATCCTCAGCGCCGATTGCTTTCAACGCAGTTTGAATCGCCATCTCTGTTTCCGTCACTCCCCCTTCGCCCACGTGGTCGTACACAATTACTCCTTCGGCATCGATGAGAAAAAGATGTGGCCAGTACCGATTTGCATAGGCGTTCCACACGGCGAAGTCGTTATCAAGCACCACAGGATACGTGACTGCATTCACCACAAGCGCACGCTCCACGTTCTTTTGCTCTTTCTCAAATGCAAACTCTGGCGCATGCACGCCAATCACCGTGAGACCGAGCGGGCCGTACACCTCGTGCCAGCGCTTCACATGCGGCAACGTGCGCAAACAATTCACGCAGGAATACGTCCAAATATCAATGAGCACTGGCTTTCCGCGCAATCCCTTCAGTGTTCGCGGACGCGAATTGAGCCATACAAGGCCTTTCGGAAATTCTGGCGCACGAATCTTTCCAAGTCCTCGAAGGCGCATACATTATTGGGCAATGATTTCAAACATTCTAGGAATAACAAGACCAAGCACATAGCCGATACCGGCGGCAGCGGTTGAGATCGCCAACATTTCACCCCCTGATCGCCATGGATTCGCGCCGGTCAGCTTTGCCTTGAGCACGCCCACAAAGAACAGCGCAACGAGTGCAAGTGCGATCGCAGCGGGAATGGCAACGGCAATCGGCAAGAAGAGATATGGAATCATCGTGATCACACCGCCAAGCAAATAAAACACGCCCATGACCGCACCCGCCATCACAGGCGACGATCCCATTGTGGGTGCATGACGATACTCACATCGCGCAACTTCCTTCAGCCACAACGCACGTTCGCGACCAATCGCGGCGACCGCAATCGAGACCTCTTGCGCAGAAAATCCTTTCCGACGAAACAGTTCCACGAGCGACTCTTTGTCGGACACATTCTCGGAAAGCACGCGTGCGTGATCTTGTTTTGCGCGCTGCTGATACAGCTCTGTCGCAGACTTCGACGATAAATAGCTCCCAGCCGCCATCGAAATCGCTTCGACCACAATTAAGATGATGCCCGAAAGAACCACCAGTGAGACGTCCTGTGTTCCCACGGCAACGCCGGTAACCGTTCCGAGCGTCGAGACAAGACTATCTTCCAACCCAAACACAACGTCGCGGACGTTTTCTCGTAATTTCCCCCATAGCCCTCCTTGCATATAGGGATATTTTATCACGAATTCACACAACCTGTGCTAAAATCTTCCCAGAGCTTCTATGGAATTTTCCGCACACTACCCCGCCTTCGTGAAAAGGACCGTTATCGTGCTCACCAATACTGAGCGCGCACGCATCCTTGCGATCAATGCACGTGATGTTGAAGAGCTTGAGAGCATCACGATCGCCGTGCGAGAGCTTCCCGATTTCGACGCGCACAAAGCTGCGCAGCTTATTGCGCTCGGAAACGCTATTTCAAAAAAACTCGCCACCCTTCTCTCTACCGGCGGGTTTGAAGACGCGATTCTTTGTGTGCCAGAAGTAAATCGCGAGCAACTCCTCTCCGCGATCAACCCCGACGTTCTCGCCCGCTGTTCATCCATCGTTCCCAAGAATCTCTGCGCCATGGAAACCGGCACCGTGATGCGCATTTTGCTCGAGGGATAGTATGCGAAAGCCGGGCGCGAAAGCGATCGTGGAATACCAAGGAAAAATCGTGCTCGTGCTGCGAGATGATAATCCCGCCATCCCATATCCGAACGTGTGGAATACGCCCGACGGTGGAATCGAGGACAACGAAACGCCGCGCGAAGCGATGCTGCGCGAGCTTCAAGAAGAAATCGGACTCATCACCGATGTTGCGATCGACCTTGGCACCACCACGTATTCCGACGGCAGTATCGTTTATCGCTTTTTCTGCCCCGTTACCAGCGAACAATTTTCACAAATTCATCTCGCAAGCGAAGGTCAACGCCTCGACTGGTTTTCGTACGAAGAAGCCCTCGCGCTCGAAAAGTCTCCGCATCTCAGCGTGTACCTCGATGCGTTCACTCAGGATTTCCATCGTTTCATAGAAGGCGCCGATCTTGAGCCACGACACGAAGTGCTTTTGGTGGAGTGATACGCGTGGAGCACACATGAGCACATTTGCACACACCCTCATCCGTTCACAAAAAGAGAAACAGCGCACCCGCGTCAGCAGGAGTACTCACGCGAGTGAGCCGTCTCTCTTGCTGCGCAAGCGCGCTATTCGTTGGCCTGGATCTGCCACCAGGCTGGCTCTCCGGGGGTGTAGCTGTTGCGCCAGGCCCGGCAGCCGAGGTCAGTCTTGCACGCCGCCACGAGGGCGGGGGCGACCGCGCGAATCCATTCATCAGCGGCCTCGCGGGTCGCCCGGAAGTCCTCGCACCGTGCGAGGCCAAAGGGCCTGCTGTACGGGTATGCGGGCATGTTCGTGCACGCGACCAGCATCGTCGGGTCGGTGTTCTGCATGTAGGAACAGGCTTCCGTCATCTCGCTGATCTGCTCCAGCGCGAAGGCGTAGCGACCGAGTTCGGCACGCCGGCAGAGCTCCTCCGCCTCTACGGCGGTGGGATCCGCGGCGGCCTTGTCACCGCAGCCGATCAGGGTGAGGAAGATGATCAGGGTCAGTGTCGTCATTACAGTGTCCTCCTTCAGGACTTGGGGTTGGAGCGTCGATGCATCACCACGATGGTGACGATGGCGCCCATGAGGAACGGGGGGTCAGTAGATCAGGTACTGGATGATGAGGATGACGCTGAGCAAGAGGCCCAGCGCGTCCGAAGGAACAAGGTACCACGCGCGAGTGCTCGCCTGGTACGGGATGCGCACGGCGTAGAGCGCCATGGCAACCGCGATGAGCAACAGGTTGATCCCGCACTCCTTCTGCTTCCAGTTGGAGTAGATCTGCGCGGGAAAGCCCAGCGTGACCATGCCCAAACCGCAGATGAGCGTGACCTTGCCCAGACGAACCCTCCAGGGCTCGAGCTTCTGGGCGATTCGTTCCATGAACGCGGCCATCGGAGTATCTCCGGTTGAGTGTAGAGAACGCATCGACTTCCGCGGGCGAGCTGCCCGAGGGAAAAGCCGACTCAGAAGAATGTCATGGATTTCGGCGGGAGTCAATGTTTGCGGGGAGCACAACTGAGCACATTTGCACGCATCTTACACACGCTTGTGCTCAAGATGTGCTCAAATGTTCTCCACTCAACGACAAACACTACTCCGGAAGATACCCCCCGGATTGGAGGCGCCAGAGGTGATTGTACATGCCGCCCTTTTTGAGAAGCTGTTCGTGAGTGCCCATTTCGGCGATGGTGCCGGAGTCGAGCACAACGATGCGATCTGCCATGTATACCGTCGACAAGCGGTGGGCGATCACGATGGTGGTGCGGCCGCGCATGAGGCGCGAGAGCGCTTCTTGTACCCGCGATTCGGTTTCTGAATCGAGTGCGCTCGTGGATTCATCCAAGATAACAATCGGTGGATTTGCCAAGAACACACGCGCCAAGCTGATGCGCTGACGCTCGCCGCCAGAGAGCCGCACGCCGCGCTCGCCAACGAGGGTGGCATAGCCCTTGGGAAGCTTTTGAATAAACTCATGCGCTTGCGCGGCTTTGCACGCAGCAATCACCTCGCTTTTTGACGCACGAGGATGTGCGAAACGCACATTGTTCAAAATCGTTTCGTTAAAGAGCGCCGTGTCTTGCTGTACCACGCCTACGGCACGACGAATGTCTGCAAGCGCGCCGCTCCGCAAATCGATTCCGTCGATCAAGACCGATCCTTCCGTAGGGTCGAGGAAGCGATTCACAAATTTTACGAGTGTGGACTTGCCGCTGCCGGAGCGACCCACGAGCGCTAAGCTTGTGCCCGCAGGAACAGAAAACGAAACGTCACGAAGCGCGTCGCGCGTTTTCCCTGCGTATCGATACGAGACGTTTTTGAATTCAATCGCGCCCGCCGCATTCTTCATGCGTATCGGCGATTCATGCTCGATGATTTTATTCTCCTCGGTCCAGTCGATGGCGAGACGCGCAAATGCACTTTGCGTTCTGCGCGCACGGCGCAACACATCCGCAAGCAAATAATCAAACGGAGAAAGCAGCTGATTGAGCATTCCCAAGAACGCGGTGAGCACGCCAAGAGAAATTTCGCCGCGGCCGATAAGCACGATACCGAAGACAACGATGATGAGCCGCGCACAGAGGCGAATCAGGCCATTTGCTGCGCCAAGTGCGCCCCACACTTTGTCGATCGCGATTTGTCGCTCCGCGACCGTTTTTGCTCGATCATCAAGAGCCTTGAGCGTGCGCGATTCGCCGGAAAAGATTTTAATCGGCAGAATGTTGCTCAGCATTTCATGCATCTGAAACGAAAGTGCTTCCCACGAGGATCCGAGCCTGTCTTGTCGTTCGTTCGTGCGCACGTACACGCGGAGGGTCAACAGCGCCACGATCGGAATCGTGACAAGCGAAGCGATCGTCATTTTCCAGTTGAGCACCAGGCCCGTCGCTAACACCACCACAAAGCCGATGATCTGGGGGCTAATGTCGACAAGGATTCGCGCAGAAATATCGTACGAGCGTTCCCATGCCTGATCGATGCGTTTTGCAATCGCGCCACTTGATTCCCGTCCAAACCGATCGGGATCCCAAAACACGATGCGCTCCATCATGCCACGGAAAAAGACCAGGTTCACACGATGCCCGATGCGCCAGCTGAGCCACTGTGCAAGATGCGACACCACAATGCTCACCACAAATGCACTCACCCACACAGCGATAATTGGCGCCGCACGCATGAGCAGATTATCCGTTCCTGCAAAAATCGCGTCGACAATGCGACCAAAAATGACCGGCTCCGCAACCTGTGCGAGCGCGGCGATAACGATGAGCGCAAAGATCCCCGCATACCGAAGCGCCGTCCCACGAAAGGACGGACCGATCATGCGCCAAAATACTTCCCATGAAAGTTTCTTCCCCCTTTTCATTCGGAAAGTATACATCACTTCTCTTTTGCGCTTCTTTGTTTTTCCTGGTACATTCCCGTGGCATTCCAAACGAAATCGTCCTGGTATGCGCACACGTTGGCCGTGTGGTGAAGTGGTTAACACTGCGGTCTGCAAAACCGCCATTCGCGGGTTCGAATCTCGCCACGGCCTCCAAAAAACCCGCTGCTCATGAGCAGCGGGTTTTTGTTTTGGAACTTTTTTAATCGGTCACATCGATTTCTCCGGGAGTAACTGTGAGTGGCGACCCGGTGTAATCGGTCACCAATGTTGCAGACAGAATCACCTGCTTTGCAACGTCCTCTGACTGCCCGTTCGTTTTGATGATGAACTGATAGCGCGAGCCGTCGGATGCGGTGAAGAAGTATTTCCCGTCGGCAAAGGAGAACCCGTTTCCAAGATCTTCTGCGCTACGCGAAATGACAAAACGTGGATCGAGCTTATAGACATCAATGACGGAGTAGTCCTCCAAAACGTACGAGTCTGCCGCTACATCGGCGCCGGGCTTTTGCCCGTTGCGAATAATCGCCTTCGCCGTACTCTGCAAAACAACAACCTTCATGGCCTGACTAATTTCCTGGGACGGTGTAACGGTTGCCTCGCGGGGGCTGTCATATTCCGCCGCCATAATCCACCCCTCGGGAAGCGTGAAGGACAAATACCACGATCCCGACACATCCTTACCCCCAGCACCCGATCCCCATGCACATCCTGCGCCCATGAGGACGAGCGCGAGCGCACCAAGCGAAAGAAGGATTTTTTTCATATACCTTGAGTGTACGGCGAAATGCGGGATTCGAAAAGCGCAGCCCTTGTGGAGCTGCGCCTTTTCTTTAGTTTCCGCGATACACCTCGATAGCCACGGTCCGCACACCAAATTGGCGCGCGTCGTGCTGGTGCTCCATCCAGATGTCGATTCGACGATCGTAACGGGGGTTCATACGGTCTTCCACCACGAAGATCTGGTCACCGAAATAGTCTGGGATCTTCACCATAGTCCCCATGGGAAGGAAGTTCGCAGCAATCACACCCGGACGCACGTGCGACCCCGATGCAGTAATGAAGGGGGTATCGTCCGTCTGCTCCGGAAGGCTGTTGTATGCCGTGGCCGTCACGCGCATCACGTACGACGGATTGCGCAAGTCCGACTGTGGCAACGAGCCGAATGGACGCGTGGCATTCTCCATTGCAGCAACCTCAAGCGCGGTAGCGCGGTCGACGGCAAATGCATTCGCAGTGGCACGCGCAGCGGTGGGGAGTACAAAGTACCCCGCAACGAGCACGAGAACACCGAGCGTCACAATCTCCTTCACGGATCGCTTCACGATCTGATTCAGGCGTTTGATCATAATGGGTGGAAATAAAAACATCGGCCTGTTGCCGAAGTATTTCACGCAAGAAAGGGTACCATTTTTGAGCCATTTTGTCAACCGTTTTTGTGGGATATTTCGCTAATATAAGCGTAATTCTTATGCTCATTTTTTGCCCTTTTTGCCCAGGCGTCGTATCATGGAATCAATTGAACTTTTTCCCTCCAAAATATGCAGCGCTACGGCACATACCGCTCGTCACTGCACAAGAATAAAGTCATCGCCGCGCTCCTTCATCGCATAAAGGCGCTCACAAAGGGTTCGGTTGTGAAAAATCTGCTCCTTGCGTGTGTTGCGCTCGGATTATTTGGTGCGCTTGTGCTGTTTGGGGGCTACCTTTGGATCGCGAGCACCCTGCCAAACCCGGACGACATTGCAAACCGCGACGTTGCGCAATCCACAAAGATCTTCGATCGCACGGGCGAGCATCTGTTGTATGAAATTGCTGCGGACGAAAAACGAACCATTGTTCCATACGATCAAATTCCACAGGTTCTTATCGATGCCACCATTACTGCGGAAGACCGCAAGTTCTTCCAGCACGGTGGCATCAACTACATGAGCATTGCGCGCTCAATCTACGAGGATATCAAATGTGGCTGCAAGGCGCAGGGAGCGTCGACGCTCACGCAGCAAATGGTGCGCAACGTGATGCTCACGCTTGATAAAACGTATATTCGCAAAGTGAAGGAGATCTTGCTTGCATACGCCGTCGAAGGGCAGTTCACAAAAGAAGAAATTCTTGGTTTGTATCTCAACCAGATCGGATACGGATCGACGAATTACGGCGTTGAGGCTGCATCACGTGCGTATTTCGACAAGAGCGTGACCGACATCACGCTTGCCGAAGCGGCAACGCTCGCCGCACTCCCCAAACAACCAAGCCGATACTTAAACGATCCGGAGCGACTCAAGGGTCGACGTGATTGGATTTTGAACGGCATGGAGGAGCTTGGCTACGCCACGCATGACGAGGTGGCTGCGGCGCTTGCCACGGACACACCAGTGGTCGCAAAACTCAACAACATCACCGCGCCGCATTTTGTCCTTTGGGTCAAAGAGCAGCTTGAAGAAACATACACGGAGCGCGAGGTGGAAACTGGCGGACTTCGGGTAACGACCACGCTTGATTACGAGAAGCAACTCGCCGCGGAAGCCGCGGTTCATGCGGGGATGGAAGCAAAAAGTGAAGCTTTTGGCTTCAACAATGCTGCACTCATGGCACAAGATCCGAAAACGGGCCAAGTACTCGCCATGGTTGGAAGCGCAGATTATTTCAACGATGAAATCCAAGGGCAGGTGAACGTCACCCAACAGCCGCTCCAGCCGGGAAGCAGCATGAAGCCGATTGTCTACGCGGCGGCATTTGAAAAGGGCTACACACCAAATTCGATTATCTGGGACGTTACCACCACATTCCCCACAGAAACTGGTGCCTATCAGCCAAGCAACTACGACGGCGCAGAGCACGGTTACGTCACGATGCGAAAGGCGCTTCAAGGCTCACTCAACATCGCTGCCGTCAAAACGCTTTATCTCGTGGGCGTTGCGCGCGCACTCGACTTCACTGATCGTCTTGGCTACACCACCCTTGGCGACCGCTCCCGTTTTGGGCTTTCGCTCGTACTTGGGGGCGCCGAGGTAACGATGCACGACCACCTGAATGCATACAGCACCTTTGCGAACAACGGCGCGCGCCATGAAACCGTCGGGATTCTGAAAATCGAAGACGCGCACGGCAAAGTTCTCGAAGAGTGGCGAGCGGAAGATCACCCCGCAGAGCAAGTCGTGGACGCGAACGTCGCCGCAACACTCAGCAACGTGCTTTCCGACAACAACGCGCGCGCGTACGTTTTTGGCACAAACAGCGCGCTCCAGCTTCCTGGCCGCCCAGTTGCCGCAAAAACGGGAACCACCAACGACTTCAACGACGCATGGACGATGGGCTACACGCCGTCACTCGCGGCGAGCGTTTGGGTGGGCAACACCGACGGCACAACAATGTATAAAAATGCCGAGGCGGTGTTTGTTGCGGCGCCAATCTGGAAAGAGTTTATGACGAAGGCGCTCGAGGGAGCGCCGGTGGAATCCTTCCCATCGCCCGTGATCGACCAGACCGGAAAGAACATGCTTGATGGAACCATTCCTACCACCACCTACACGATCGACACCGCGTCGGGCAGGCTCGCAACACCACTCACTCCTGCACGATATCGACAGGACGTTCAATGCGGTGAGTATCACACCATTCTTACCTATGTAAACAAAGACGACCCTCGTGGCGCGGTCCCGAACAATCCCGGAAATGATCCGTACTATCAAGGGTGGGAGGATGCGGTGCAGACATGGATCACCAAGCATAATGCCGCGCTCAAGCCCGGCGAGGTTGCGCTCACCACGTGCAAAGACGTCCCCACAGAATCCGACGACGTCCATACCGAAAGAAATCAGCCCAATATCACAATCTCTTCTCCCCAGGACGGGAACGACGTTGGTCGAACATTCTCCGTATCGATAAGCGCGAGCGTGAAGCGCGATCTTTCGCGCATCGTTTACTCGCTCGATGGTGCAGTGATTGAGACGAGCACGAATATGGACGGCGAAGCGCTCAGCCTTCCAAGCTGGGTGGCCCCGGGAAATCACACGCTCACCGCAACCATTTACGACGACGTCGACAACAGCGATAGCGACAGCATCTCCGTCCGTGTGACGGAATCTGCAGGAGAAGATGCGTCGTTCCACATTACGAATCCCTTTGCGAACCAATCGATTGAGCGCACCGGCGGCGCATACACCGTGGTCGTAGAAGTGCCAAATGCGGATCGCATCACATACCTCGAGGTAACGGCACAAAACCTTTGGACAGGCGCAATGTCGGTTATTAGTAGTACAACCGATCCTCGGGCCATTACGAGCCTCTCATGGGCCATCCCAAGCGACGGCCTGTATCAGCTCACGGCGCGTGCAGCAACAACCGAAGG
>CAZVBP010000012.1:12645-16481 GCA_964625515.1 uncultured Gammaproteobacteria bacterium | reverse complement strand
GCCACCACACGTGAAAGCGTCACATCTGGGCATTCGCGGGCCATACGTGTAACAAATTCTGGAATCATTGCCGTCATATCAAACGACGCCGGTGCATTTGCGCATCCCAGCAGAAGCTCGCCGTCGCGAAAGTGCGCAACACGAACATCCTGTGCAAGCGGTGTATCCGCAAGCATCTCGTGGAGCACGTGCTCCGCACGATCCACCACGAGCGCCGCAGTAACTTGTTTGGTGATTCCGTGTCGACCAAGCGCGCTCTGCAGGAGTGCACGAATTTGTGTGAGCGATGGTTTACGTGGACGCATACGGGCAGATATCTTTAAAATCGCAGTACTGGCATTGTGGTCCCGGCGTCGCCTCAAAAGAAGATGATCGGATGCGGTCCATCGTATCAAGAATCTGCGCCTTGAGTTTTTCCTTTTCTTTTTCTGTTGGTTCAAAGCTTACCGATGTATTTGTTTCAAGATAATAGAAGGTGAGTTTTTTGACGACGAGTGCGGGAACAAAACTTTCCTCTGCCGCAATTGCATACAATACTAACTGGCGTCGATCGTCCCATTCAAGCTTCGTTTTGGGCGTTCCGGTTTTATAATCGATAATCTCAACGCCGCCGTCCACCGAATCAATGCGATCGATACGCCCTTTGACAAGCACATCCTGTACCTTGAGTGTGAACCCCTTTTCAAGATACTTTGGCGTTGCAGGTTGCGCTGCGAAGCGCTGGTAAAATTCTTTCATGATCGCTTCCCCTCGCGCTTTGTACTCATCACGAGTCTCTTGAGACGGATACCACTCGTCGATCCATCCTGCCTCATACAGCGCAAGCAAATCACGCAATGTTGGTGTTGCAACCTGTTCCGTTGCACTTCCAAAAAGCGTTGCCTGTTGCGCCGAGTGTGCTGCAAGAACGCGTTCCATAAAGCGCTGCAGCGCATCATGCATTGATTTCCCAAAACTCATTTGATGCTTTCCAAATGATGGAACACCAATAATATGAGCATATTTGTATTGTCGAGGACATGTGGTGAATGCCGCGATCTGCGAAAAGCTCACTTTGTCAGGAACGTGTAATCCAATCGATTTCCGCTTGGATTCCGGTGGGGTGTCGTCGCGAAGCGAGTGCGCAAGGACGGTCGATGCATGGGTGACCGTTGGAGTAAAATCCAGTTCCGAAAGAAAACGAGAAATTTTCTTTTTTCGCGCACCGCCATAATCGTCCGCGCTCATGAAATACAACCGTTCTTTTGCACGAGTCATGGCAACATAAAAAAGCCGACGCTCTTCTGCAACATGGTCGTCCCCTCCCACCGCCTGTTCCACGAGACCTGGTGGGAAGTCGATACTTTGCGACCGAGCAACGGATGGAAATCGTTGTTCAACCACGTTCACCACAAAGACAAAACGAAACTCAAGGCCTTTCGCGCCGTGGATCGTCATGACCGAAACGACGTCTGGCCCTTCCTCAGGATCCTGGGCGATGCTCCCGTCTTCCCCAGCGGCACGCTCTGCATCAAATTCTTCCAGAAATCGTGAAAGTGTTTTCTCGTCATTCGTGACCGAGAATCGTTTGAGTCGCGCAATGAATCGATCGAGTTGGCGGTACAGCTCTTGTTGTTCCGCTTCAGAAAATGATTGACAGTCCGCAAGAAGTCCGGACGTTTTCATTGTTGCAACAAAGAGTTCAACAATGGGGAGTCGCTTTGCCTGTTCTCGTAGCGCTGTAATACTGTTCACGATATCGATGATTCGATTGCGTCCCTCCATACTGATCCCTGCAGCGTCGGCATGCGTGAGAAGATCAAAAAGCGACATCCCCTTTCGCCGCGCATACAGCATGAGGTGCGAGAGATCTGATTGCGTCAGACCAATCCGTGGATGTGAAAGCACACGATACATTGATGGACTATCGTGCGGAAGGTTTACCACGCGGAGATATGCAAGTGCGTCAAGAATAATCGGTTTTGTATACAGGCCAGACAACGCAAGAAATCGGAATGGAATGCCTGCGCGCGACAGTCCATCGAGAAACGGATCTGCGTGATCGTTTCCGCGAACAAGAATACAAAAGTCGCTCCACGATGCATCGTGAGTTTCGCGAAGCTGAAGAAGAGTATCGATCGTTGCCATCACTTCGTCGTCGAGCGACTCTGCGTGAATATGCTCAACGGCACCCTGATGTGGAACATTGGCGCGAAGCTGTTTTGATAAACCTTCGGTCGCTTCAAGACGATTGGGGTTATTCTTGGTGATCGACCGATATGCGATATCGAGAATTGCGGATCCGCTGCGATAGTTATGGACGAGCACGATTCGCTTTGCATCAGGGAAATCAGAACGAAACTGCAAAATATTCGCAAGTGCAGCACCACGGAACTTGTAAATCGCCTGATCATCATCACCAACGATCGTCAGATTATTTCGTGGCGCCGCAAGAAGTTTGACGAGATCGTATTGCACACGATTCGTATCTTGAAATTCATCCACCATGATGTATGGGAATCGCTCCCGATACTGCGCAAGGATATTCGGACGTGTTCGAAACAGTTCGACCGTGTACGCAAGGAGATCGCCAAAATCGAGTGCACCGGCGTCGAGCAAAAGTTCCTGATAGGTCTGATATGCGTGCGCAACTTCCCGATACTTCATCACGGTAAGACGGTCTTCGTCAGAGAGCATGTCCAATCCGCCGGGTGTCTCACCAAGCACGCGCTGGACGAACGCCTCGACATGCGCTGCATACTGAACCGGCGTGATCCCTTCATCTTTTGCTCGAGAGAAGTGTTGTTGAAGCATTTTGAAGAATTTTGTGGGATTCCCGCGGGGCTTGTAATAGTCGAGCGCAAATCGTGAAAGGTTTTTTCGCATGAGGAGCCATGCATCAACCTCCGTGGCAACCGTGAATTGATGCGGAAGCCCAATATCAATGCCGTGCTCACGCAACACTTTTTCGCAAAACGCATGAAACGTGGAGAGCGAGAGATCGGTATAGCCAAGGGGCAACAAGCGATCGACGCGCTCCTCCATCTCTGTTGCTGCTTTGTCGGTAAACGTCAGCGCGAGAATGTTTTCTGGCAGCACCTTCCCTTCACCAATGAGCCATGCGATACGCTTGGTGATCACCGTCGTTTTTCCAGTCCCGGCACCGGCGATAATCATTAACGGACCTTCACCGTGGGTAACGGCAAGGCACTGTTCTTCGTTCAGATCAGTGAGGATGTCTGGGACGTTCATTGTGAGGGGGAAATTACAAGCCGCCGACCCCTTCAACAAGGGTAATGACAAAGCGGATACCCGATTCGGTGGAAACGAACACACCAAGACCGATCGTGATCAGTGCGCACAAGGCAAGGACGCCATGTGCAAGTGCCCACGATGGGACTGGCCCGGTCATGACCACGGGTTCATCGGTTTTCAAGAGAATGCAAAGCGCATTGGCGCCCAGGAAAATGCATCCCGCAAGCACCGCAAGAATCACAATGATCGTGAGCACAAGGTGTTCTTGAATGCCATACCCAAACCCCACCAGTTCACTCGTAAAAAACGGTGAAAATGGAACGGCGAGCGCGGCAAAGAACAGCGTAATGCCAAGACCAGAGGAAAACGGAAGGAGTCTTATGCTTTCATGAACCCCTGAGAACTTGCTCGTTTTAGAGGTGCCGTGCAACACACCGCTTCCCACAAATCCCCCAAGCGTCAAAAGCGCGGCACTGAATGCGTGAATCATGGCAGGGATCAGTCCCGCTGGGCCAAGGCCGGTAAGAAACACGGTCACGCCTGCATGATGAAGCCCAAACATTGCTGCCGTGCGTTTGTAATTCTTTTGACGGAACAGCATC
>CAZVBP010000012.1:0-12635 GCA_964625515.1 uncultured Gammaproteobacteria bacterium | reverse complement strand
ACAACCACAGACAGTGCACCAAAAACCAAGAGGAACTGCCCGGACCATTTTCCGGCGTCCACAAGCATAAGATCCACGATGTGCTTCATGCGGAGGAGTACAAGAAACGAAGCAAAGGGAACCATCGCGGCCAGAAGTCCGGCAAAAGGCGACGAGATTTTGCTGTACGTTTCTGGAGCCCAGGTGTGAAAAGGCGCGAGGCCGATTTTTGTTGCAAGACTGAAAAACATCAACACGAACGCTATCGTCACCATGGGGGCAGGAAGTGTGCCAGCCGCGTTGCCCACGCCGTCATACAGCATCGCAGATGAGAACGGAACTCCAACGGAAAGTGCTGATTTTACCAGGAGAATGACGCCAATAACGCCAAGAATTGTTCCTGGCGCGACGCGCTTCACAAAGTGCATCGCCGATGCGGCGCTTGCTTGGTGCTGGTTGAGGAGCACTGCGAGCGCAAGAATGACCGTAATCACTTCGAGCGCAATCCACGCCGTAAGGAAGTTTTGAGACGCAATTGCCACAAACAGTGCCACGAATGCACATGCACCGAGCACCACGAACCGCTGGATACGCTGTTTCGTCATGATTCCCGATGCCACCTCAACGCGAAATGTATTCACGCTCGCAAGCACCGTTGCAAGAGAAAGCACAATGAGCAACGCGAGCGATGCATTCACGAGCACGTCATCAAATGGCCATGCAAGAAGGATAGCGTTCATCATACAAAAATCAGAATAATCGTGACGATCAATTCAATGATTGCGATCGCTGCCGCACCAAGAGCAATGCGCGGCGCCGTGAAGTATCGTTGCGCAGAAAGCACCCCGTCCACAACCCCAAGAACAATCATGACGCCAACCATGCGCACGAGAAGCATTGCAACGCCAACGGCGATGTCACGGAGCGGAGCCCCCACATGCACAATGCCAAACGGAAGCAAGAGATGAGTGATAAAGACGCCCAGAACAATCCCAAGGAGCGCAACACGGATATACGTTACAACGGCAACCGCATGTGTGGGTTCTTGATGTGCTTCCCGTGCATCACGCCACAGTGCAAGCACGCCAAGCGCGACGGCAAGGAGCGGAACAAGCGCGTGGACGCGCGGCGCCGTCAGAAGATCCATCACGTTCAAGGGCGATGATGCAGCGAGCCCAAGAGAAAGAAACGCACAAAGAAACGTAAGCACGAGAAGGATGATCACGGAGGTTGAATGACGAGACCGCTCACGGACCCCAAGCACAAGCGCAGTGAGGATCATTGTCACGATCGTTATGGGATTTGCGATGCCCGGAAGGAGTGGGGTGACGGTAAGGAGCGGCATACATAAGAGCAGCGCCATGAGCACACCAACCGATGCAATGCTCCACGGTAGCTCGTGGCGCATCTGCTCGGTGTTCGCTTCGTGAATCCCGGCGTGAACCATGGCGCGATACATCGTCCACGGTGCAGGAGCGGTTTGTTTGCGCAGGCGCGCCGAAATCCAGAAAATTCCTCCAAGGAAAACCGGAACGGTCACCAGAACGATGCTTGCCTGAAGAACGATGAGAAAAATGTTCGTCATAGTGCAAAGATAAACGTGAGCACAAGCGTGAGTGCGATCGCAAATAATGTCAGCGCAATTTGGCGCTCATCCTTACCGCGAATTTGCGCAAGAACCATGTGCACCGCGCGGAGCACTGGGAGGAATAGTCGATGATTGATTCGCTGCAGAGCTTGACGAACGCCTGCCACGATGCGAGCGAAGCGCAACGAGAAATGCGCAGCGCCAATCGGCTCCGGTTCATGAAGGTGAGGAGCGGCGTCCTGAACAAAATGCATTTCACCCCAGACGAGCTTGCGAACAGCAAAGGCGACAAGCACACCAAGCGCGAGCATGCCAAGCAGTACCGTCATTTGCAGAATTCCCGACGACGCAAGAATGCCTCCGAACCATGTTTGTGGTGCAAGCGTTAACGGACCAGCACCAATCGCTTCAAGAATACGTGGTGCGCCAACAGCAAATGCGATTGACCCAACCGCAGAAATCCACAGCGAAACACTCGTGAGCGCTTCCGTTCGAACGGGAGCGGCACCGTCGGCGGGGCGAATGGCGGCGGCAGAAACGTGGAGAAATAGTCGGCGAACCGCAAGCGCAAGGACCGTCGCAACAAGCATGGTGAGCAGAAGGATTCCGGCGGTGCCAAGCGCAAACCACATGTTCGCGATCGTGTGAAGAATCCCAATCAAGGTGTTTCCTGTCATCCACATGCCCACAAACAGAGACATTGGCGGTACGCCGGAGAGTGCAAGCGCAAGAATGCCCGTTGCGGTGAGTTGCGAACGAGATAATGCGCGTCGCTCATGATGCGCAATCACAATCCACATGCCGCTCATGGCAACCACATGGCTTCCGAGCGTCAGCAGGGCGGCGAATAACACCACGTTCATTGGTTCAAACGCACCAAGCGTTTGCAGACACATTGCAAGTCCCATCATCACGAGCACTGATCCCATTGTGCTCGTGGAAAGCGCAAAAAGCGTTTTGTTCACTGCATGCGATCGCAATGCAGCGTATGCGCCAAACAATGCTGCAAAAATGCCGCAGCCCAACAACGGAAACGCAAACCACAAACTGAGAGGCGGAAGAATAAATAAGAGAGCACGGATCATGCCGTAAAGCCCAAGGGGAACACCCATACCATGCACAACCGCAAGAATCGCCGGCGCAGTGGCGATGCGCTGCACGGTCGTTGCACGAAAGAATGCACCAACCACGAGAGGAATCCCGAAACCGATGAAAAGAAAGATGCAGGCGAGAAGGACTGCGTGTGGCGTGATTTGTGCCGCAATGTAGCTCAACGTACCAAAATCGCTAAACAACGCGCCGGATGACAAAAGAAAAAGGCCAACCATGATCATCATGACGCTCAGCATCCCACCACCAAAAACACGGAGCATATCACGTGGGGACACGTCCCCCGCAATTGGCACACAGAGCAGTACACACGCGATCACCACCATCTGCCACCCTGCAAGAAGTCCCACGCTACTCCCTGCAACGAAAACCCATTGCATACCGATCACTGCAAGCGCACCTGCAACCGTGTGGAGGACCGCACGAGAGGACATTGGAGCCGACGGACGCTGCGCAAAGAGCGCCAGCCCGGCAATAACAAGCGCAAAGGAAAGCGGTGTAAAAAATAACGCACTGAATTTATCGAACACGATCGCTGTCGAAAAGAACGCTGGGGTCTCCAGGGTGAATGGAAGATCGCTCGTTGCAGCCTGAACTCCTGCAACAATCCCCGCAACACCGGAACCTGAAAGAAGCAGCGCAGAGAGTGCCGCACCGTGACGCTTCCGAAGCACGAGCACTGCAATGAGTGACAGAACCGGGAGGATTAATGCCAGCCGAATGGACCAATCGAGAACAGACCAATCAAAAAGCGTCATAAGAGATGGTTATGCTTCCCCGCAGTGTATGCCCAAGCGGGCTGGCTACCAAGAGATGATGTGAACAAGTTCCGAACAGGGAACTGTTCCCGAATGAGCGATCTTGCCACGTTCAAGCGCCCAGACATCGCTTCAACCTACGGTGCAGTAGGTTTTCAGCGACTGCCTGCCCGAACGAGGCAATCTCATCTCATTGGGAAACAGTTCCAACAGGTGAAAATGCGAATACCGACCAATTTCTGGTCGGTATTCATCCTTCTAGGAATTCAAGGATGTGTGCTTTCCCCTCCCCTTTTTTATGGCCACGCGATATCGTGCAAGTTCGCGTTCCATATGTGCCGCAGCGTCGGCATAGCTGACGTCATTCTTTTGCCGCGCATCGGTTAATGCCTGTGCGGCGCGCTGCTTCGCCTCTTCAATCGCGGCGAGCTCAAGCTCGTCACTCCGTTCAGCGGTATCGGCAAGCACCACCACCGTTCCATCGTCACGCACCTCAAATAAGCCGGTGGATGTTGCGAGCAAAATCTCTTCTCCGTGATGCTGAATACGCATCTCCCCTGCTTTCATGAGTGCGAGCAACGGGACGTGATGCGGCAAAACAGTAATTTCCCCCATGCTGGTCATCACCGAGATTGCATCGGCCTCACCCTCAAGAACAACACGTTCTGGAGTCACGATGGTGTACGAGAGTGTTGCGGACATACTATGCCGTTACTTCATCGATCGTTCCCTTCATGTAAAACGCTTGCTCTGGCAGTGCATCGTGCTTACCTTCCAAGATCTCTTTAAATCCGCGTACCGTTTCCGCAAGAGAAACATACTTCCCTGGCGATCCAGTGAACTGCTCTGCCACATTAAACGGCTGCGACAAGAACTTCTGAATCTTACGAGCGCGAGCCACAATGAGTTTATCCTCTTCTGAAAGTTCATCCATACCAAGAATTGCAATGATGTCCTGCAAGTCTTTGTAGCGCTGCAACACTTTTTGCACGCCACGCGCAACCTGATAATGCTCTTCACCAACGATGTTTGGATCAAGAATGATCGACGACGAATCAAGCGGATCAACGGCGGGATAAATAGCAAGTTCCGCAAGTGCGCGCGAAAGCACCACAGTGGAATCAAGGTGAGCGAACGTCGTGGCTGGCGCAGGATCGGTCAAGTCGTCTGCAGGCACATACACCGCCTGGATCGAAGTGATCGAGCCCTTTGTGGTGGATGTAATACGTTCCTGCAGTGCACCCATTTCGGTGGCGAGGTTTGGCTGATACCCCACCGCCGATGGAATACGACCAAGGAGTGACGACACTTCCGATCCCGCCTGGGTGAAACGGAAAATGTTGTCGATAAACATGAGCACATCGCGTCCCTCGTCATCTCGGAAGTACTCGGCGAGCGTCAACCCCGTCAATGCCACACGGGCGCGTGCTCCTGGCGGTTCGTTCATCTGTCCGAACACGAGCGCCGTCTTATCGAGCACGCCCGATTCCTTCATTTCCATGTACAAATCGTTTCCTTCGCGCGTGCGCTCACCAACACCGGCAAACACCGAATATCCACCGTGCTCTTTTGCAATGTTGTGAATGAGCTCTTGAATAAGCACCGTCTTCCCCACACCTGCACCGCCAAACAGTCCTGTCTTTCCACCTTTCAAAATTGGACAGATCAGATCAACAACTTTGATACCGGTTTCAAAAACTTCTGCTTCGGTGGACTGCTCCACGAATGCCGGTGCAGCGCGATGAATTGGGTCGTTGCGCAACCCTTTCATTGGTGCGAGACCATCAATGACGTTGCCTGAGACGTCAAACATACGTCCCAGCGTGTCTGGACCAACGGGAACGCTGATCGGAGCACCGGTATCAGTGACTTCAACGCCGCGCACTAAGCCATCGGTTGATCCCATGGCAATGGTGCGTACAATGCCGCCGCCCAAGTGTTGTGCCACTTCAAGCACGAGCGTCGTGTCGCCGTTCTGTACCGTGAGCGCGTTCAGCATGGATGGAATTTCGTCCGCAAATCGCACGTCCACGACCGCACCGATAATTTGAGCAATTGTTCCTTTCATAGAGTTCATTTATGCGTGGCGCTTAATCGTTGGTTTCCAGAGCTGCTTTCCCGCTACTGATTTCTGCGATCTCTTGCGTGATCGCCGCTTGTCGAACTTGGTTATACGTGAATGTCAGGCTCTCCATCATCTCCCCTGCGGAATCTGATGCGTTCTTCATCGCCACCATTCGTGCGGCATGTTCCGATGCGCTCGATTCGAGCAGCGCTTGGAAAAACGACGTCATGACAAGGTTTGGGATCACCGTAGACAACAGCGTCCTCGCGTTCGGTTCGATAACGTACTCCGTCGCACCGAATTTCGTTGACGCATCTCCCTGTGGTGACGGCGGCGTCTCATCCGCAGCTCCTTCGCCGTATGGCAACACAACACGCGCCGTTGGGACCTGGGACACACCCGAAATATAGTCGGTGTACATGAGATGAACGCGACGATAGGTGCCGTTGGTAAAGCCGTCGAGTGCAAGTCGGGCAACAGGAATGATGTCGGAATACTTTGGAACGTTCCCAAGATCGAGAAAGGATGCGATCACCGGCTTCTTTGCGCGCTGCATTGCATCACTTCCACGCTTCCCCACCGCAATCACGTCCACGTCCTCCATTGCTTTCATGCGCTCAAGCGCAAAGCGATTCATGTTCACGTTAAATCCTCCGGCAAGCCCACGATCGGACGTGAAGAGAATGACCAATTCTTTCGACCCCTTCCCTGGCGCGAGCAGCGGATGCGTCACTCGGCCGCCGAGGCGTGCGCGCACCGCTTCAATCGTTGCTTGCGCAAGCCGAACATACGGTCGCGTGCGTAATACCGCCGCAACTGCGCGTCGCATCTTACTTGCCGCCATGAGTTCCATGGCTTTCGTAATTTTGCGCGTGTTCTTTACCGATTTGATTCGGCTTTTGATGAGCTTGCGAGACGCAGGCATACAATCTTACGCGGTAAACGTAGAAAGAAAATCCTTCAACGCCTTTTCCAATTGGATCTTCACGTCACCCGAAACATCTTTCGTTTCAAGAATCGTACTGATCAGCGCAGATTCCCGAGCATGCATGTAGCGAAGACATTCTTCTTCGCACCGCTCAATCGACGTCACCGGAATCGCATCGAGCATGCCTGCATTCAGTGCAAAAATCACCACCGCCTGTTCCGCAAAGTTCATTGGCGAATACTGCTTTTGCTTCATGAGCTCCATGGCACGTCGTCCGCGTTCGATCTGCTTCTTTGTTGCGTCATCAAGATCGGTGGCAAACTGCGCGAATGCTTCAAGCTCGCGGAACTGCGCAAGATCAACTTTCAACGTTTTTGCAACGTTCTTCATTGCCTTCGTTTGCGCCGTGCTTCCCACGCGAGAGACCGACAAACCCACGTTCAACGCCGGACGCTGACCGCGATAGAACAGGTCGGATTCAAGATAGATCTGACCGTCGGTGATCGAAATGACGTTCGTTGGAATATATGCCGACACGTCGCCACCTTGCGTTTCGATAATTGGGAGGGCCGTAATCGATCCTCCGCCGTGCTCTTCATTCAAACGCGCAGAACGCTCGAGGAGGCGGGAATGCAAGTAGAACACATCGCCAGGATATGCCTCGCGTCCTGGTGGGCGACGAAGCAACAGCGAAATTTCGCGATATGCCCATGCATGCTTCGAAAGGTCGTCGTAAATGATAAGGACGTCTTCACCCTTCCCCATGAAGTACTCCGCGAGCGTTACCCCAGCATATGGGGCAAGGTATTGCATTGCTGCAGGATCGGATGCGCCCGCAAGAACGATGGTGGTGTATTCCATCGCGCCGGCTTTCTCCAGGCGCGAGACGATCTGCGCGATCTTGGACTCCTTTTGTCCGATTGCCACATAAATGCACTTCACCCCCTCACCTTTTTGATTCAAAATTGTATCAATCGCAATTGCTGTTTTTCCGGTTTGACGGTCACCAATGATCAATTCACGCTGCCCGCGACCAACAGGAATGAGTGCATCAATAGCTTTAATGCCGGTATGCATTGGAACGGACACTGATTTTCGACTCATCACACCTGGGGCGATGCGCTCCACCGGTGCAAGCGTCTTTCCAAGGAGCGCCGGCTTTCCGTCGAGCGGATTTCCGAGCGAATCAAGAATACGTCCAACTGCATCGTCGCCAACCGGAACAGACAAAATGCGTCCGGTGGATTTTGCAGTATCTCCGGCTTTCACGCTCTGCGCTTCACCAAGCAAAATAACACCGATTGTTTCTTCTTCGAGGTTTAAGGCGATGCCAAACACACCGTTGCCGAAGTCAATCATTTCCTGACTCATGGCATTCCCAAGTCCAGAAAGTCGCGCAACTCCATCGGAAACTGAAAGCACCGTGCCGACGCGCTCCTCGTGTGCCTCCACTTTGAACGCGTCGATACTGTCACGAAGCGCGCTGATAAGATCTGATTTTTTTGTGGTCATACATTCTGGGTTTAGGAAGCGGATTTGTCGAGTGATTGTTTGAGGCGTTGCAACATCCCTGCCACCGATCCGTCGATCCGACGGTCATCAATGCGGATAATCGCACCCCCCATAAGCCGTTCATCAATGCGCTCAATGATCTCTGCGCCGGGAGCAAGCGTTTCAATCTGATTCATGACAGAGCGCGGAACTTGATGCGTCGAGACGAGGGTAACACTCGCCACTCCGAATTTTTTTCTCCATGCGGCATGAATTTCGCGTTCAATGTCCCGCCATCGATGCATCAGTCCACGAACGGCGAGCTCCTGAACGAACGCATTCATGATCTGCGGAAGATCGGCTTTTGTACGCTCGCTCGCCGAATCCACCAGGATTCGCGCAAGGACTTTTGGGGTGAGCTTCGCCATAGTTATGTCATTTTTCGCACAACCTCTTCTGCGAGTGACTGCGATTTCTTTGCGGTCATTCCGTCAGTCACGATCTTCGCAGCAGCGCGTACCGCAATATCAACAACGTCCTTTCGAAGCGCGATCAAACTTGCTTCGCGCTCGTGCGCAAGCTGCTCCTTTCCCTTTGCGATGACATGCTCCACCTCACGCTTTGCAGCCTCGATCATCTCATTTTTTCGTACATCAGTTTCCCGCATTGCCGATTCAATCATCGCTTGCGCTTCCTTTCGGGCATCAATCAGCATCGCTTCACGCTCTTTTGCCGATTCCGCGGTGCGTTTTGCCATGGCATCAGCATCGCGCATCGCTTGTGCGATCTTCGATTCACGCGATTCAAGCATTGCGATGATTGGCTTGTATACAAAGCGCCACAACACCAAGAGCACGATGATGAAGTTCACGAGCTGCGCAACGAAGAGGTCGCCACGCAAACCAAATGTGCCGAGAACGTTCTCTGCTCCAGACGATTGTTGCTCAACAGAAGTTTCTGCATGAACAGATTCTTCGGCAGGAATGGGTTGTACTTCAGTAGACATACGATCAAATCAAATCGTCACACGCAGAGGCCCAGGAATACTCCTGGGACTATTGGCACCGCCAACATCCCCTGACGTCTAACGAATTGCAATTACAGGGTGAATGCAATAACCAATGCGTAAATCGCAATTGCTTCTGCGAATGCCATACCAAGAAGCATTGGCGCAAGGATTTTTCCTGCTGCCTCAGGATTGCGACCGATCGATTGCATTGCAGAGAATCCAATCGCACCAATAGCAAACGCTGGCATTGCACCACCGACACCGATCGCAAACGCTTTTGCAAGAAGCGCAATCATTTCTGCGGACATACTCGTAAAGATTATGAGTGAATGTTCGCTGAGAAGTGTTCTCAGCAAACGCTCGACCACAATCCGGTTTCAGCATTATGCATGATGTGCATCATCGGAATGATCACCATGAGGGGTGCTCGCGATCACAAGATACACAAGGGTAAGCATTGCGAACACCGTTGCCTGAATAATTCCAACCAGAATTTCCAAAAAGATAAATGGAATCGGCACCACAAACGACACCAATCCGAGCATGACCGTCATTAAAATTTCACCTGCGAACACGTTTCCGAATAAACGAAGGGACAGGGAAAGCGTTTTCGCGAATTCACCGATGATTTCAATAAGCCCAACGCCAAACTCAATGACTGCAGTAACCACCGCCATCGGACCGTGCTTGAATGCCTTGAAGATTCCCTTGATATTGACGAATTTGCTGAAATAATCAATCACCCCAAATGCACGAACTCCAACAAAATGAGAGAAAAGGACCGCGGTCACGGCAATGGCGAGCGTAAAATTGAGGTCGCTCCCTGCCGGACGAAGCAATGGGATGAGCTCGACTTCTCCGTGCATCAAGCCATAAATACCAATCGTTCCCGTGCCAGGAATTAATCCAAGCCAGTTATTGAACAACACCACAAGAAAAATCGTTGCGATCAATGGAAAAAACTGCTTCGCCTTTTTTATGTCGCCCGCAACCTTCGCAATTTCGCCCAAGAGCACCTCAACAATCGACTCAACGACGTTTTGAAAGCCACGAGGGACCAGCGCAAGCTTTCTTGTGGTCGCTGCAGCGACTGCGACAAAAATAATCGTCACGATCCAGGCATTCACCATGGCATTCGTGATTGGAAAAGCGCCCAAATGCGCAATTGGTTCAGCGGCGAGCGGAACCATCGCGAGGAGCGGTATCGATGAGTCGTTGATAATCTTGCGCATACATCCGAACCTTTTTGACGATAAGAAACGCGGTAACCAGAAACGCGGAGGCGAGTGCGACGACAAGGAGAACCCTCGTGGTCCCAAAGTATGCGTCCAATGCTTTTCCGAGGAATGCGGCGAGCACGGCAGGGACCAAAATGGTTCCCGTAATGTCCCCCGCTGCCCGCAGCGCAAAGCGCAAATAGGCTCCGGTATCGTTCATAAAAGCGGCATGAGTATACCTGAGAATTGCCCTTTCGGGCAAATTTGGGTGAATATCTTTATTCTTAGGACATCCTCATCTTGTCTCTTTTCAACTCACATCGTCGCAAATAGCCGAAAATGAGAAAGTCGTAACTCCATACCCTTACGTGAGGCGGAACAGTCGCACCGCGTTTTGGGTGGTGACACGGGAAACTTCCTGAATCGACACTCCATGAAGATCCGCGAGCGCCTGGGCAACGAAACGAACGTTTGCTGGCTCATTTCGCTTCCCCCGCAACGGCACTGGCGCAAGATACGGGCAATCCGTCTCCACCATCATCTGCGCAAGAGGAATATGCTTCACCGCGTCTGCAACAGACTTTCCAAATGTCACAATCCCAGTAATCGACACAAGAAATCCGATCTCAGCATATCGTGCCGCGATCTCCGCGGACCCAGTGAAGCAATGAATGACGCCACGACGCGCAATACCGCCGCGACCGATCTCCTCATGAAGCAGCGCGAGCATATCGTCGTGCGCATCGCGGCAATGAATCACCACGGGCTTTCCGTGTGCCGTGGCAAATCGAAGCTGTTCACGCGCAACAGATTGCTGATCTTGCTTCATCGTTTCACAGTCGACTCCGGGTGGTATTCGAGAATAATCAAGTCCGAATTCTCCGACAGCAACCACCTTGGGATGATCGACAAGCGTTCCGTATCGCTCCGCATCGAACGAATGTTCCGGCGTTGGCGCATCGATTACTTCTTCATGCTCATCAATAAAGTTGTGATCGTGAACGTGGCCGGGATGCAATCCAATCGTTGCCCACACATGCGCATGCCGTTCCGCAAACGCAACGGCAGATTCGCTGGTTGAAAACTTTGTTCCCACCGTGATCAAACCAATTCCGTCATCCTGCGCTCGGCGCAAAACTTCTTCCCCATCGGAAGAAAATGCGGGGAAGTGAAGATGCGCGTGCGAATCAATGAGCGTCAGTTGCATACAGGTTTAGAAAAGACCGAGCGCAGTTTCGATATTCACCGCCTGACCAATAGCATGCGACGAAAGCATTGCACTTCGAATATCACCCATCGGCAAGAGGACAACCGCAATATACGCAGCAAAGAGCACGAGAACTGCAGACTGCGCGAGCCCAAGCACCGCGCCGAGGAATCGATTAATCAGATTCACAAACGGAATGATCGCAATCACTTTTCGTGCCAAATCAAGCATGCTCACCACGTACATCGCAAGCCAATGCGCGGCGAGTGCGAGAGAAATGAAAGTGACAATCGTAAACCATGGGTTCATGGTCACCACCGCGCCAAAAGTGTCGTTGAACCACATCATGGCGTAGTACGCGGCAACAACACTGGCGCCAAGTGCCACGACGCTCCCCAACGACCGAACAAAGCCGCTACGCCATCCCCCAGCAACAAAGAGGAGCGTTCCTGCGATGATGACAAAATCAACGATGCTCATACTGCGGAATCGCGACGCGGGAACAATCCGTCGCCAACGATGATCACATCATATGCATACCTCCGCAGAATCTCCTCCGCAGTTGCAGGCATCACCGGCAACAGCGCCTCACCAATCCACCGAATCATCCCCGCAAGCTCAGACAATGACTTCTTCGCAGCATCGCGATCCGTTTTCACCAACTTAAACGGAGCCTCACGGTCGATCTTCACGTTCGCCTCATCAATCACTTCCCACACACAATCGACATACGCCTTAAAATCATACTGCGCGATTGCGTTGTACAACGTTTGTGCGCGTGTTTTTCCATCAAATACAACACGGTCTAGCCCTTCTGGAAAATTCTTCACCGCCATCGCCGCCACACGGCTTACGAGGTTCCCGATGCCATTTGCAAGCTTTGATTGGTACATGATCTCAAACTGCTCTTTGGAATAATCTCCGTCTTGCCATGATGGCAGCGCACCAAGAAGGTACAGACGCACGGCATCGGTTCCATAATCGCCGACAAGATCGTACGGGTTAATCACGTTCCCCAACGACTTACTCATCTTTTGACCGTTCGCGGTAATGTATCCATGAATAAACACCTGCGCCGACGGTGCAATGCCCGCGCTCATGAGCATCGCCTGCCACATCGCCGTTTGCTGACGAAGATTGTCCTTTCCTGCCACTTGAAAACTTGGCCAGAATCGCGAGAATTCCGACTGCTCGTCGTCGACATTCGGCCATCCGAGCGTTGAAACATAATTCACCAACGCATCGAACCACACGTACATCACATGATCCGGATCGTTCGGCAC
>CAZVBP010000011.1:10525-16909 GCA_964625515.1 uncultured Gammaproteobacteria bacterium | reverse complement strand
CCGTTTGCATTTGGGGATCGGTGATGGTGAAAAGCTTCCCACCACCCCTAGCCCCTCCTCGGGGAGGAGGGGAAGCGCATCGGATACAATCACACCCCCACGCTCACCATCGCCATCGCGACTGCTTGCGCGCAAAGATCGCGGCGGGAGATGCGGCCGTTGGTG
Source organism: uncultured Gammaproteobacteria bacterium (assembly GCA_964625515.1). Classification (GTDB taxonomy): domain Bacteria; phylum Patescibacteriota; class Patescibacteriia; order UBA9934; family UBA9934; genus CAIKHN01. Next base: position 16,744 of record CAZVBP010000011.1, on the reverse strand, counting down.
AGGGTGCCGATGAGGCCGGCGTCTTTGCTTCCGATTCCGTGGCCGTCGCCGAAGACCGCATGGACCGCATCGCCCATCGTCATCGATTTGTTTTCCATCAACGTCATCACCTTTTGCGGCAAGCCGTATGCCGACGACAAACCGTGATGCATCTGCGCGCCGTCCCAGATGGCGCATACCTGTACATTCATCGGCCCAGCGCCCGGCACGTCCATCACGCCTGCCTCGAGACCGATGCTTAAATCTGCGCCCGCAAAGCATGCATTCGCTCGCTGTGTTGCGCCCTGCACCGTCTCTGCAAGCGACGATGGCTGATCACTCACGCCAGACGGCACATCGATTCCGACGATTTGCGCATCGGCAAACATCGGATGATGACGCAGGACATCGTCAACGGCACCAACCTTATTGGGATTTGTTGATCCCACGTGAATTCGCATACACCCTATCGACGCTTGCCGAGCGCGTCGAGCGCGTTTTCGATCGCCACGATGTCGCGCTGCGACTTGGTGACGTCGCGCTCCACCGCAGTAATATCCTTCTCCGCACTCGCAATACTGCGCTCCATATCATGAATATCGCGCTGCAAGCCTTGAACAACTCTCTCCAAACGCTCAATCTCTTTCTTCAACTCGTACCCCGATGGCTCTGCCATAGATTTATGTGAGTGAATGAGGACACGAGTTCACGATATCACGGTATGGCCCATTGAAGTCCTCCGGCAACTGGTGAAGATCGTACCAGGTACTTTGAGAATGCTCCCACGAGAGCGTTGGTGTGAATGATGGCACACGAAGAATCCAGAATGTTTTATACACGTCTTCGTGCATGCGATCGCCAAATCCTTTGTACCATCCAACGTGAAAGAGCGTGGCAGATTGCACGTCGCCGCTCCACCCAATTTCTTCTTGCAGCTCACGCTGCAATGTTTCGAGCGGCGCTTCTCCTTGCTCCATTCGTCCGCCGGGAAAATCCCAGGAATTTCCATCACCATCCGGATCTCGCGAACGCAAGATCAGGATACGATTTTGCTCATCAATGACAAGCGCTTTTTGCGCAAGTGGAAGCATATCGCACGCAATCGAAACCCCGCTCAAGAGCACCCGCTTGTTGATCCGCAGTTCAAGCATTTGTAGCACGCGGCGTTGCGCACCATCATGTTGCCGCAGGTATCGCACGCAGGGGCATCGGCGGTGTTGTTGAATGTGGAGGTGAGAGACACCTTATCGGACGCTGGGGCAGGCGCGGCGAAGAGATCTGCTTGCGGTGCTGCAACAGGCTCCGGCGCTTCCATAATTGGCGCAACAGGCGCTTCCGATACTGCAGGAAGAATGTTCACGCCCACCGCCATCTGCTCTTGTGGCGACAAGAACTTCAAGGACATCCAACGGAAGATGTAATCCACAATCGACTTTGCAATACGAATGTTTGGATTGTTCGTGAATCCGGATGGCTCAAAACGCATGTGCACGAACTTGTTTACGAGTACCTGGATTGGCACGCCGTACTGCAAACCGATCGATACCGACGTAGCAAAGGCGTCCATCAACCCACTAATCACCGAGCCTTCTTTTGCCATCGTGATAAACATTTCTCCTGGCGTTCCATCGTCGTACAAGCCAACCGTGATGTAGCCCTTGTGGCCTCCCACGGAGAATTTATGTGTGATCGCTCTGCGCTCTTCGGGCAAACGACGACGGCGTGGTGCACCGGTGTTCTCAGCAAGTGTTGGCACTTTCACCGTTGGAACCGATTCCGTGGTCGCTGCTGCAGCGGCAGTCTTGATATCGGCGTTCGCTTTTCCGGAATCTTTTTCTTTACTCGTGGTCAACGCTTGCTGACGCTTGCTGCCGTCGCGATAAATTGCCACCGCTTTCAAGCCCATTTTCCAGCCCTCCATGTACACGCGCTCGATATCTTCCACCGTTGCATCGTTTGGCATGTTCACGGTTTTGCTGATCGCGCCAGAGATAAACGGCTGCACCGCCGACATCATGCGGAGGTGTCCCATGTAGTGAATCGATCGACTCCCGTTCTTTGCTTTAAATGCGCAATCGAAAACAGAAACGTGTTCATCTTTCAAATACGGTGCACCCTCAATCGTATCGTGTGCGTCGATGTACGCAAGCATTTCTTGCCGCTCAGCATCGGCATACCCCAACCGCGTTAATGCCTCTGGAACGGTCTGATTCACTATTTTGATCATGCCGCCGCCCACAAGCCACTTGTATTTCACGATCGCGATGTCTGGCTCAATACCCGTGGTATCACAATCCATCAAGAATGCGATAGTTCCCGTGGGCGCAAGGACGGAAATCTGCGCATTGCGCAACCCGTGCTCATCACCGAGTGTGACGACCGCATCCCATGCTGCACGCGCTGCGTTTGCGATGTCTGTTGGCACCGATTCTCCTCCAGGAAGCGCGTACGCCGCATCGCGGTGCATACGCATCACATTCATGCATGGCTCTTTGTTCACCGCAAAACCATTAAATGCGCCAATCTTTTCTGCAATGCGCGCGCTCTGCTCATACGTGGCTCCGGAGAGCAATGCCATAATTCCCCCCGCAAGCGCACGGCCTTCGTCGGAATCATATGCAACACCACGGCTCATCAAGAGCGCGCCAAGATTTGCGAAGCCAATGCCGAGTGGGCGGAAATCGTGACTATTCTGCTCGATCGCTGGTGTTGGATAGCTCGAGTTGCCCACGAGGATTTCCATTGCCGTAATCATCACCCTCGATGCGTGCGTAAACGATTCCACGTCAAATTGCATCACGCCGTTCACCGCTTTGCGGAACTTCATCAAGTTGAGCGACGAAAGGTTGCAGGCACTGTCGTCTAAGAACATGTATTCAGAACATGGATTACTCGCGTTGATGCGGTCCGTATTCTTACACGTATGCCATCGGTTCACCGTGGTGTCGTACTGAATACCCGGATCACCACACTGCCATGCTGCTTCCGACATTTTTCGCCAGATGTCGCGCGCCTTGTACGTCAGCGATGGCTTCCCTGTGGTGACCTCGTGCGTCACCCACTCGCCATCGTTCTCCACCGCGCGCATAAACTCATCGGTGACACGCACCGAGTTGTTCGCGTTTTGGAAGAACACCGATCCGTAGGCGTCACCGTCCATGCTGCTGTCGTAGCCTGCATCAACGAGTGTCCATGCCTTGCGCTCTTCCTTTGCCTTGCTCTCGATAAACGCCACGATATCCGGATGATCCACGTTTAAAATAACCATCTTTGCTGCACGACGCGTTTTTCCACCAGATTTCACGATGCCTGCAAACGCATCAAGCCCTTTCATGAACGAAACCGGGCCAGACGACTTTCCGTTACTTCCCCCCAAATATTCTTGTGACGATCGGAGCTTCGACAAGTTACTCCCTGTCCCCGATCCGCCCTTAAAGAGCATGCTCTCGGTGGCCGTGAGATGAAGAATCGACCGCATGTCGTCCTCAACATTGTTAATAAAACACGCGGAACACTGTGGATGCGCAGCAATGCCCACATTGAACCATACCGGCGAGTTGAAAGCCGCCATCTGGTTTACTAAAATCCACGTCAGCTCATCTTCGAAGCACTGCGCATCACGCTTTGCAGCGAAATATCCATCTTTCCTTCCCCAGTTTGCAATCGTCACCGCAACTCGGCTCATGAGTTGCTTCATGGACGTTTCGCGCTCGGGTGTCCCCACTTCTCCTCGGAAATACTTTTGCGCAACAATATTGACTGATGTTTGGCTCCACGTGCTCGGGACTTCAATATCTTTCTGTTCAAATACCACCGCGCCTTTTTCGTTTGTAATGCTTGCCGTGCGCCTTTCCCATTGCAACATGTCGTACGGATGCACGCCCTCTTTTGTAAAATACCGCGTCATGGCAATCCCCTTGCCATACACGTCCTCGTGCGTTTGTGCCGAACCAGTATAGGACAAGTACACCTTTGCCACGTGAACCAAGCTGCTATCAATAAGCGTCACCGCAACGATCTCACGAATTGCACCGGTGCTCGGCGTGGTGTGCCCATCGAATCTGCGTTGCAACCGCGACAACACGTTGCTCGTAATGCGATTGACGTAGCGCGGAAGATCATGCTCACGTACCCCAGCGCTCACGAGTGCACGCGAAATAGAACGCTCGAGCTTCTCCGTGGAGAACGCTTCGTGTGGGCCGCTTTTCTTAATCACGTCTTTTAACGACGTCATATAATCGTACACCGCAGTCGCGATGCCATCGACACGTTCTTTCACCGAATTCTGCGTGCTGACCGTGGGTGCGGACATACCCGAATGTTGAAAAAGGAATAAAGAGAATTGGAGATAAAAAAATCTCCCAGAGGGAGCGAACAACGCATTCCTCCACCGACGACGCAACACAAGGGGTTGTGCTGCACAGGTGAGTATAGCACTACATGTTGTGGTCGAAACGATCCGTCATCCACGAAATGTGTGGATAATTTCTTGCCGAAAAATGCTCACGAAAAACCCTAGAAAAAACCGGTGCATCCTTCAAGGAAGTTCCCGGTCAAGTCACCTATCCACGGGGATAAGTGTTCCACCAGACGCGCAATGCATGCCTAAAAGCCCATCGTTAAATTCACCACGGCTTTTTGTTCCTTTGGCGAGAAATCAACAGGGATCAATCGACGCTCTCCACTCCGATCGTCAAAAAGCACATATCCATTTTTCACGCCAAACTCATACACCTCTTTTGTCACTTTCACGTCTTGCAAGCAGTACTCACGAATCTCGTCGATCTTCCCCTCTTTCCACCACGTCACGGCCTGCAGGCCGTGACCAGATTTTCGTGTACCAATTGTTGCTGCCGCCACATCATCGAGTTTAATGCGATGGCCAAGAGACTTTTCGATCTCTTTAAGCAAATCGAGTTGCGGCAATTTCAATAAGTCACCAGCATAGTAATTATTCAAAACTGGCATATCAAAACCGATGGAATTGTACCCAATGATTCTTCCCCCGGTTTCGAGTTTTGCAAACAGCTGCGGAAGGTCGGGCTCAAGATACGATTCGTATACACCGGTGTCATAAAAATACACCCCGACCAATGACACTTTGAGTTTGTCGGTAAAATACCCACCAACATCCTCAAACGAGTTTTGCGTTTCAATGTCTAAAACGATGTCGTTCATATTACGCCCCAATACCCGCCTGTAATTCCAAAACCTCAACGCGCCCCTCGATTCGGCTGAACTGTGATTGCGCGGCCGCAAGCTCGTGATCAAACTTCTCCGTGCGCTTCGCGAGTCCATCAATATGCCCCATGATCTCGGATTTTGCCGCATCGAGATCCGTGTTGGTGACCATCGAATCCTTGATGAACTCAATGTCCTCGCGGATATCATCGATGTTCCCTTGCATCGCTGCTACGTCATCTTTCGTGGCCATCACAGCGTGAATCGCTGCAATGTCATCCTTCGTCGCCATCACAGCGTGAATCGCAGCAACATCATCTTTTGTTGCCATCACACTGTGAATCGCAGCAATGTCATCTTTCGTGGCCATCACAGCGTGAATCGCAGCAATGTCATCTTTCGTGGCCATATCACCCCGAATCGACGCAACATCGTCTTTCGTGGCGATGATGCCGCGCATGTGATCGATATCACCCTTCATCGATTGAACGATTTTCAGGATGACGCCGATTTGATTCTGTTCTCCATCGGTCATAGTTCGTTGATCGTATCAAAACGATCGATTGCTCGCGAACAATTATCAACACCGAAAAAACCTTACCACGTTGCACGAATCGCAATCCCCGTTGGCAGCGCAAACGCGCGACGCGATACCTCTTGCACCGTCAATTCCACCGATTCCATGTCCCGCACGAACGGCATCGTGCTTCGAACCATGTTCTCCATAGTGAGTGCCGGAAACCCAAGCGAATAGGCGTTTAAAATGAGTCGTCCCGACTCTCGATTGAGTAACGACGCACAATCATGAAGCAATGTGGGGAGATGCGTTTCAAATTGCCAGAGCTCCCCTTCTGGTCCACGACCAAATGCGGGAGGGTCCAAGAAAATGGCATCATAAACATTCCCGCGGCGCAATTCTCGTGCCACAAACTTCTGAACATCGTCCACAATCCAACGGATGGACTTCTCCTGTAATCCCGAAAGTTCCGCATTTTCCTTCCCCCACGTCACCACCGGCTGGCTGGCTTTCCCGCTGATCGTGCGTCCGGAAGCGCCGTT
>CAZVBP010000011.1:0-10515 GCA_964625515.1 uncultured Gammaproteobacteria bacterium | reverse complement strand
CAACATGCGTCACCTCTGCCCCCGCGCTTGCCGCAGCGAGTGTGGCACCGCCCGTGTACCCAAACAGATTCAGGACGCGCATCCCAGGAGAAATATTCTCGCGAATCCATCGCCAATTCTCCGCCTGTTCTGGAAAAAGTCCGGTGTGCTTAAACGACGTAGGATGAATACGAAAGTGCAAATCTTCCCACGCAATCGTCCACGAATCTGGCACGGGATGGTTCACAGTCCACTCACCCTCACGACCCGTCCGCGAATACGTGAGGTGCGCATCGTTCCAAACCTGCGCATCACCACGCAACCAAAGCGCCTGCGGTTCAGGTCGGATCATCACGATATCGCCAAACCGCTCACATTTTTCTCCGTCACCAGAATCCAAAAGCGCATAGGAATCCCATACTGCGGATGCACGGGGCAAGGCGTTCAACATACGGCGCTAGCGTAACGAAATTCTCGTTACCATGCAAAGAGCAATACAATAAGGAGTCCGAGCGCAATACGATAATACGCAAACGGCAAAAACGTTTTTTTCTGCACGTACGCCATGAACACACGAATCACTGCGAACGCGGCCAAAAATGCAACCACAAACCCTATGACGAGCAGGACGATTTCGTGCGAACTCAGTGCCACGGGATGCTTTATGAGCGAGTAGCCCGATGCCGCCGCGAGTGTGGGGATTGCAAGAAAAAATGAAAACTCTGCAGCAACCGATCGCGATGCGCCAAGAAGAAGTGCGCCAAGGATGGTCGCCGCCGATCGTGAGATTCCTGGAATGAAGGCGAGGCACTGTGTCAGTCCAATGAGAAACGCCCGTTGATATGACAACTTCTTCATCTCACGAATTGATTCAGTATGGCGACGGTGCTCCACAAAGAACAGCACCAAGCCACCCGCAATCAACGCAATCGCTACCACAATAGGATCAAACAGCGCTGCGGTCACCCGTGAACCAAACAACGCGCCAATCACAATCGCCGGAATCACCGCAACGATCATCTTTTTCCACGTATCGAGCACAAGGAGTTTTCTCCAAAAGACCACCACCACTGCAAGTACCGCACCAAACTGAATCACCACGTCGAACACTTTGGTGAACGACGGAGAAAATGCGATCCACTGATTCACAAGGATCAAGTGACCCGTGGATGAAATCGGGAGGAATTCGGTAATCCCCTCCACCAATCCCAAAATGACCGCGAAGAAATATTCTGTCATACCGTTATTCGAACATCACGCGCTCACCCGGCGCAACAGGCGTGGGTAATGCGCCCGCATTCATAGCCTGTGCCACGGGGTCGGACGGCGACGCTGCCCGATCATGACGCGCTGTTGATGCATCTCCTCCTTCGCTCGTCTTCTTTCGTCCACGATTTCGCTTTCGCTTCTTCTTGTCTCCCGATGGCGCGGTTGCCGACAGTGCTGGTCGCGGTTCCGTTCGTGAAAGATCGGTGCGCTTTGGCGGCATCGGCCTTGCAGCAACCGTTGAAACAGACTGCGATTCTTTTGGTGCTTGCGCTGCTTCCAATTGTTTCTCAGGTATTTTCGACGGCGCTCGTTCCTCAATCTTCGGCAACTCGGTTAACGAAACCTCTCCGGACGTTGGCACAACGACGATGGCGCCATCGCTTGGCTTTGGCGGCACATCATATCGTTTCTCGCCAGGCCGTCCGTTCGATCGGCTTGCCCCCTTGTTCTTCCGCTCCTCAAGCAAAATGGCATGACAATCGTCGCAGTAAATTGGTCGTGATCGGTCGAGCTCCACCGGAAGCGAGAACGATTTCTCGCACCGTGAACAAACATATTCGTGCGCAAAGCGTGCCTTCTTCGCCTCCTTCTTTTCCGTCGCAACTTTTGCGAGCACCTCGCCAACATCGATATTTGGATCAAATCCGCTCCACGTCATCACGTGGTCCTCAATCATTTGCCGGTTACCGCCATATCGTTCCCGCGATTGTTCCACCACTTTCGCCTCACTGCCCGTGCGTTGTGCAATCGGCGGCAGTGTGGTCGCGGAAAATGGTTGACTGCTCACACCGTCAATCATGAGCTTCAAATAAATGCCGTACTTTGGAAGATTGATGAGATCCTCTGGGGTAAAGCGTGGCATGAATTCACTCTCCATAAACTCCGCGTCCTTTGCACCAATACGGAAGGTAATCAAGCTTCCCACGTTCCCGAATACCGCATCGCGCACCGCGGTGGATGTGAGACTATCAAGCTGCGCAATGTACTGGTGCGCCATGATGAGGTTCAGGCGGTATTTTCGCGCTTCGGAAAGAATGTCTGCAAACGATTCCGTTGCAAAATTTTGAAACTCGTCGACGTACAAATAAAAATCTTGACGCTCATTCTCGTCGCGAATATTCACGCGCTCCATGGCGGACATGTAGAGCTTCGTGATCAACATGCCTCCCAAAATGCGCATTGCATCTTCACCAATTTGCCCTTTTGATAAATTCACGAGCAAGATTTTTTGCCCATCCATCACTTCCCGAAAACTGAACGAAGATTTTGATTGCGCAACAATATTCCGCATCATGGTCGACGCTAAAAACTGACCAACTTTGTTTTGAATTGGCGCAGATGCCTCCGCGGCGAATTTCACGTCGTACTGCGCAAACTCTTTCAACCAAAACGCTTGGACCATTGGATCTTTCACGTTTTGTACGATGCCTTGACGATATTCTTTATCGGACAGCATGCGGTTAATCCCAAGCAATGTTGTGCCCGGAGTATCGAGCAGCGCCAAAATGGTGTACTGCAAAATGTATTCCATGCGCGCGCTCCACACGTTCTCCCACACTTTTTTGAAAATGGAGAGCAAGCTGTACATGACTTTCGCGTTGTAGTCCTTTACCTGTTCCCAGCCCTCCGTCTTCTCGAGCATGTTGAATGCAATCGGGAAATCTCCATCCGCGGGATTAAAATACACCACGTCATTAATGCGCCATGAGGGGATGTAATCTAAAATCTTCGTCACGGTGTCCCCGTGTGGATCGATGTATGCGCACCCATGCCCGGCATAAATATCTGCCAAAAGCATGTTCTCAAGCAGGGTGGTTTTTCCCATGCCTGTTTTCCCAACCATGTACATGTGCCTGCGGCGATCATCGGTCTTAATCCCAAATCGCCGCATGGCATTACGGAAGTTTGTTTGCCCAAAGTAAATGATGTCATTTTCGTGATCGTGTTCGTAGCGCATAGTTACACAGGAAGATTCGGGGGAACGCTATCGTCGGGCATCTCTGGGAGATACCGACTTGCGAGCGATGGGGTGACAGGGCTCGGTGACGCCGACTCTGTTGGCGCGCTTGGTGTTGGCACCATCAATTCGGGCTCTGGAAGATTGCGCACGCGATCTTCTTCGCGATCTTCTTCCGATGTACGCTTCCAATTTGGCAATGCGGGCTCGTCTTTTCCTGCAAAGCCAAGCGTGTCCGGCGCTTCTGCACGACGCGCCCCTGTTTTCGTAAGTACCGGTGTACGTGCATCCGCCGCAGGGAAATGGAATAGCGTTGCGAGTTCTTCCGCATTCAGCATCTGCCAGTTTGCCCCCACGCCACCCTGACGCTTCTGGTACCGCGTCACCAGTGCACGCTGTTTCCCTGGCATCGCCCACTCCATCCAAATATAGTCATCTCGTGGTGTTGCTGGGCCATGCAAGCTAAATCCGTTGAGATACTGATGGGTAAACGCCGCAAACAATCCTTTCGCCGAACTCGCCATGAGAGGCTTACGAAACGCATTTTTTGGACCAGCGTACAACCAGCGAACTTTGGTCTTCCAGCCTACTTTTGAAATCTTCTCTGCAACTGCTTCCATCATCAATCGCTCCTGTTGCGTCATGCGGAACATACGGAAATCATCCTTCTTTTCGTCACCGTGCGCATCGCCGCCAAACGCCATGCCCGCTACCTGGCCAACAACACCCTTCGGGAGCCATAACACATTTTCCATCACCGTTTCCATGGTGCTCGGCTTGTGCTTCTTCTCCTTCCCCATCATCGCGTTCAAATACTCCACGCCTTCCTTAATCCAGTCCTGCTTGTCTGGCGGCTGAATAATAAACTGCATCCAAAAATGCTCTTTTGCACGCATTTTCCCCATCATTTCAATAATTGGCAGCAAGGGATCCTTAAAACGTCCGTCTTTCTCGCCCTGATGCTCAAAATCTTCGTACGTCCGAATGGGGAAATATGCCTTATTCGATAGAACCATTTCACTTCCAAATACATCATATTCCTCATTCGGATATTCGCGAGGAAGAATATTCACGTAGTCCTCAATCTCCGTAATCTGCGCCTCAGGATATTGCGCATACAGCGCTGCCTCAACTAAATCACGATACTTATCAAGCGTACGAATGCAAAACTTGATCTGTCCTTCCAAACTGATGATCTCCAAACTAAACATCGCCTGAAACTTCCCCACAAGCCAAATTTCTCGCCAAGTGATTGCCGACTTCACCCCAGAAATGTTCATGAAGAAATTCTCCATGCCCTTTGGCGTTTGAATCGCATCTTGCGGAACATGGATTTCAAGCAATTGCCACTTTAATGCGGCATTGTATTTTCCTTGCTTATAATCTTGCCAGATGTGTGTGAGCCCCCACACGATCACACCGAAAATGGGGATCCACCCCACCACGAGGAGCGCATCCCTCATAAACAAAGGGAGGGGCGTTACCGACAAATATTGAATGACGGCCGGAGGAAGCTGAATGCCAATGGCGAGCATAGATAGGACAAGCATATCACAAAACAAGAGCCTGGGCTCTTGTTGTGATTCTGTATTTTCAACACCCATTTTTGACGAACACGATCCCACCTATGCGCGATTTGCGCGCCACTTTTCCCACTCAACGAGCAACGGACTGGCCACAAAAATCGACGAGTACGCACCGGAGAGCATACCGATGATCAACGCGAGCACAAACGGACGCGTGGTCTCACCGCCCAGAAAGAAGATCGCTAAAAGCGGAAGAAGCGTGGTAAACGTGGTGTTCATGGAACGACCAATGGTTTCCATAATACTCGTATTCACCGTGGCACCAAACGAATCATCGCTGTGACGACGGCGAATGAGATTTTCGCGCGTACGATCAAGCACCACGATGGTATCGTTAATCGAATACCCAAGAATCGTGAGAATTGCCGCCACAAAGGCGATATCGATTTGATAGCCAATATAATGCCCGAGCACTGCAAACACACCAAGCGGGATGATCACGTCATGAAATGCCGAGACCATGGTGACCACACCGTATTTCCACGACGCCACCGGCTTGGTGACCTTGCGGAATGCCCAGGCAACGTACAACACGATCAGGAGGAGCATGGTGATCGATGCGATCACCGATGCGCGCTCGAGTTCTCCACCAATCGCAGGGCCAACCGTATCGAAACGCGTCTCCACCGCATCGGGCGACGCTGCCACGATCGCCGCAAGCACGCGCTGGTGCTCCTCTTCGGTGATTGGCGCGAGGCGCACAAAGTATCCGTTCCCTTCGCTTGGCTGAACCACTGATTCGAATCCTGCGGAAGTCACCGCGGTTCGGAGCACCTCTGTTGATGCGCCCGGCGCGGTGATGTTCATCAAGCTTCCGCCAGTGAAATCGATCCCGAAGTTCAGTCCAAACACCGCAATGGCCGCGATGGCCAACGCCACGAGACCGGCAGAGATCGCGAGCCAGATGCGCGAGTGTCCAATGATGTTCAACGATAATTTCATAGGAGATTCCTAGAGGCCAAGAAAGAACATGCGTTTTCGAATCGCGGGAATCCGAGCAACTCCACCAAGCACAAACCGCGTCATCACAAACGCGCAGAACAGCGATACAAGCACACCGATCGCAAGGGTAAGCGCAAATCCGCGCACGGAACCAGACGTCATGGTGTACAGCACAAACGTTGCAATGAGTGTGGTGGCGTTTCCGTCCCGGATCGACGGCCATGCACGTCGGAATGCTTCCTGGACTGCCGTTGGAAGATCACGACCGCTCCGCAACTCTTCCTTGAGTCGCTCAAAGATCAACACGTTCGCATCAACGGCGATACCGAGCGAAAAGACAAATCCCGCAATACCTGCAAGCGTCATCGTCACACCAAATCCTTTGAACAGCGCGAGGTTCATCAAGCTGTACACCACGAGCGATCCTGCTGCGATCACGCCAGGAAGACGATAGTACAACGTCATGAAGATGCCAATGAGAATGAATCCCACAATACCGGCTTTCACGCTCAGTGCAAGCGACTCCGCACCAAGCGCCGGACCAATCGTCTGTTGGCTCACCACCGTAATTGGTACTGGCAATGCCCCAGCATTCAATCGTTGTGCCAACATCTTTGCCTCTGCAATGGTAAAGCTCCCGGTAATTGACGCCTGACCTCCATAAATCGCATCTTGCACCACCGGCGTTGTGATTGGCTGACCGTCCAAGAAGATCCCGATGACATTTCCAATATTCTCCTTTGTCAGGTCGGCAAACAACTGCGCGCCTTCTTCATTAAAGTCCAGAAGAATGTACGGTGCACCTGTGGTTGGATCAAAGACCACCGTCGCCTTTTTCACGTGCTTTCCGGAAAGCGCAGTGTTCGTCCACGGATCAACGGTCAACACATCCGATGCCGTGGTCCATGGCATTTCGATATGGGCAATTTCGTAGCTTCGCGATGGACGAGATCCCACGCGATACAGAATGTGATACCCAAATTCGGTTGCGATCACATCCGAGATCGCACCGTCACGCAACGCGTATGCCGCGTCCTCAAACGGCTGCACCATCATGCCGCGCGCAATGTAATCCAAGTCTCCGCCCTTATCCTTGCTTGCAGCGTCGGTGGAATACTGCGCCGCCAATGCTGCAAAGTTTCGCGTTGTCGCCTCATCACGAACCTGCTCCGCGAGTGCGAGCGTTTCCTCTTGTGTACGCGTTTCCGTACATCCCGTTGCACCAGCATAACAAAGCAGAATGTGCGAAATTCGAGGATCTGATTCTGTTTTTCGGCTGAGATACTTCACCACGTGCATGGTGCTCGTGCCCTCGTACAGTCCGTTAATCACACCGGTACGGAGTCGCTTCGACTCAATCTGTTCCACAAGGCCGTCAAAGATCGGATCCTCTGCGGTCACAAAGCCCACAACGCCACCGGAATTCTTCGTGGCTTCGTCAATGGAGAATTCCGCAGCGAGCGCCGCAAAGTCTTCACCGGCGAGCGCGCGATTCATCACGGCAAGCGCTGCATCGCGCTCCGTGCTCTGTGCCGCGTCGATCTGCGCCTGCTGTTCCGCAGAAACCGTCGTCGTCACATCTTTCACAGGCACACGGAATGTGAGCACTGGCGTTTCCCCAATATCACGAATGGCATCTTGCACATTTGTGACGCCAGGAAGATCCACGAGCACACGGTAGTGCCCATCGGCAATATTCGTCTGCACCACTGGCTCGCTCACACCAAAGGCGTTGACACGTCGTTCAATCACATCGCGCACGCCCGACAGCGCATCCGCACGATCGGCGTCCGGAATGGACGACATATCCGCCTCATAGACCAAATGTGCTCCGCCCTTCAAATCGAGGCCGAGCGTAAATTCCTGTTCAGGAACATACGGGAAGTGGAAGCCAATCTTGCCATCCATCGTGCGCATCGCTCCATTCCACGATTGTGGAAATGCGAGAATTGCAAGCACCACACCGAACACAACCAACAGTGACGCCCCAACAGCGGTACGATTCATAGTGTGAGCATTCTAGGCAAACAGCGCTATTTTCACAAGACTTTTCCTGTGCACTCGCGCAATTCTTTCATCATTCTTAAGTAAAATCCAACATTTTGCGCTGTTGCAAGGCGCAACGCCAACGTTTCCCGCACGCGGAACATGTGTCGAAGATACGCGCGAGAAAACGTTCGCGATGTTTCCGCATCGCTCCAGCGGTCAATCGGCGAAGCGTCGCGGGCGAACTGTTCGTTCTCAATATGCACTTTTGTGTACAGCGCGTTTGCGATGTCCACGTCCGTTGCTCCTTGTTGTGCAAGCGCAAACGCATCGCGCACCGCCTCTGCAGGATCTCTTGTCCACGTAAACAGTGTGCCGTGACGTGCGTTTCGTGTGGGCAGCACGCAATCGAACATATCCACGCCGACCGAAACGTAAAACACAATTTCTTCCGGCATCCCACCGCCCATAAAGTAGCGCGGCGCATCGCTCGGCATCTTTTCCGCAAGCGCACGCACAATACGAAACGCGTCTTCACGTTTCTCCCCCACCGACAGTCCACCAATCGCATACCCATCGAATCCGATATCGACGAGTCCCCTCAACGACTGCTCTCGTAAATCCTCATGCGTTCCTCCTTGGACGATGCCAAACAGAAGTGGTCGCGGGTCCTCGTGAACGCCATGCATAAATGCATCTTTCGACCGCGCAGCCCAACGGAGCGATCGCTCCATTGCATCCTGATAGCGTTCGCGTGAAGAATCACCGGCAGCGACATCGTCGAACTGCATGCGAATCGACGACCCAATCGCATCTTGAATCTCCATCGAGCGCTCTGGCGTGAGTCGGATGATGCTTCCATCGAGATGCGACTGAAATGTCACGCCATCTTCGTCGGTTGCATTCAACTTTGCCAAACTAAACACTTGGTATCCCCCACTATCGGTCAGCAACGGCCCTTCCCAACCCATCATCGGGCGAATCCCGCCAAGCGCCCGCAACACCTCCTCGCCCGGTCGCAAGAGCAGATGGTACGTGTTTGCCAAAATCACATCCGCCCCAAGTGCACGCACCTCAGTTGGCAACAGCGTTTTCACCGTGCCCGCCGTTGCGATCGGCATGAACACCGGCGTCTCAATCACGCCATGCATCGTGCGCAGTTGCCCACGTCGTGCCGCGCCATTCGTGCCATGAACGCGAAATGATTCGTACGACGTGCTCATACCGTTTGATGCAATTTTATTGCGAAGTAATATGCAAGCGCAATTCCATACGAAACGAACCACATACACGCGTACACAATGCTCAGTGTACGAGCAAGTTTCGTTCGACGTGCACATCGCAGTTGATACTCTTCTTTATTTCGAGATGTTCGCAATGAAAAAGAAAAGGACCACCACGCCATCACAGGCCCCACAAGAAGCAGGGGCCACGGCATCAGCGCAAATCCAAACTGAAGAAACAAAACGGGAAATGCAATGATAGTGAGGAGCGCGAAGACAGCAGCAAGCGCAGAAATGAGCGACAGCGCAGGGCTTTTTTCTTGCGCGTTGATGAGAACGTGACGCGCATCATCCCATTGCATAAGAAACATGGCCGCATATCCAAAAAGGACAAAAGACTGCCCCCACGTGAGCATGCGCTGTACAAAATCCTGCTGAAGATTTGCACCAAAATATGTCATCCCAGCAAATGCGAGTAACCAAAGGACAGGGAGCATCGAGAGTGCAAGGAAAGAAACGGAGAAGAGACGCCACACCTCATGAAGCGCAATAGGGAAAACGATGGACGTCACCAACCAAAAAACAAAAACAATCAGGAAGGCACGACGACAATGCCGTTCACTTTCAGTTCTTTGTCGATGAAAAAACGTAGCGATGCTCATATTCCTGTTTTCGATCGTTCATACAATGCTAACGATGTTGCAATGCCCACGTTTAACGATTCGAGTGCGGGATCGATTGGGATACGAAGCGATGTTCCAGACACGGGAAGCGTGATTCCTGCGCCTTCGTTGCCCGCGATAATGATGCACGGCTCGTCGGACATTTCACGGAGATCGATGGCGCCGTCTGCAATTTCAAGCCGATACACCGAGCGATCGAATGTTGCAATGAGCGCGGGCGCATCGTTGCGCGCCACCGTGATCCATGGCACACGCAGAATTGCGCTTGCCGATGCACGCACGGTTTTTGGATTTGTTACTTCCGCCGATTCAACGAGCACTAAACTTGCACGGAATCCCAAACATGCGCGAAGAATGGTGCCCACATTGCCTGGATCTTGCACGCCATCAAGGACCACAATCGTTGATCGCGATGCGCAATGCGCCGCAGTCCATGCGGGGATTCGCGCCACCGCGGCAACGGCTTGCGGCGTTTCCGTCGAAACAAAGTCCGCAAATCGTTCCGTATCCTCTTTCGTAAACACAAACTCCACCAAATCACCCGCATCACGCACAAACTTCTCGCCTTCAATCACAAACATGCCCAATTCTTTTCGTCCTTTTTTTGTTGTTAATTGATGCAAGAGGATTTCTTGCGTACCTGAGAGACGCATACAATTATGGTGTTATCCGACTCTTTGCCGCGTTCCACAACGAGGGATCACCCTGTGCTTTGGTGTAATACCACCATTCCACGCCCCATAACAACACCTCGCGCATTCCGGAACGCTGTACGAACTGCATGTGTGCAGAAAAATCTTGTGCAGAAAATGGAATAACCTGTTGCGACGGATCCTGCGGAGACCCTACAAACCACGGCTCCATTTGCAATTCCGAGACAATAACATCAT
>CAZVBP010000010.1:0-18271 GCA_964625515.1 uncultured Gammaproteobacteria bacterium | reverse complement strand
CGCATATGGAAATGAACGCGGACGGAACGCAGGCGAGGCCACGGATTGGGATTGGGGTGATGGTTCAGAATGATGACGGACAGGTGCTGCTTGGATTACGAAAGTCCTCACACGGCGCTGGAGAATGGAGCTTTCCGGGAGGGCATCTTGAGTTTGGAGAAACGATGCAGGAAACGGCAAAGCGAGAGGTCGAAGAGGAAACGGGCCTCATCGTCGACGAAATGTCCCTCATCTCCGTGGCAGATGAAATGCGATACATCAAAACGGATGGGAAACATTATGTGAACATTGGTTTCCTCGCAAAGTATCAAGGAGGCACACCGATGGTGATGGAACCAGAAAAATCCGGCGAATGGCGCTGGTTTGATCTGGACAATCTCCCAGAAAACTTGTTTGAAGGAACTATGCTCACCATCAACAATTTCAAAGCCGGGACCATTTATCAACCCATCGCCTAAGCATGCCTCCACAACTCCCCCAACCGCTCATTGATCGTCTCACGCGCCAGTTTGGCGCTGGGAAGGTGAAGGAAATGGTGACGAATTGCGCAACGGAGCGATTGCCAACGCTTCGGGTGAATACCATTCTCGCAAACGACGAGACAGTGATGGCCGCGTTTCGCAACGATGCAATTCAGTTTGAACGTGTCAAAAATATTCCGCATGCGTTTGTGATTCGCAATCGCAGCGATCGTCAGCTTCTCGAGCACGACTTGGCACGTTCCGGAAAAATCTATCTCCAAGGGCTTACATCGATGTTGCCACCGATCGTTATGGATCCAAAGCCCGACACAACCGTGCTCGACTTGTGTGCGGCCCCCGGAAGCAAAACGTCGCAGATTGCTGCGCTCATGGAGAATCGCGGCACCATCGTGGCATGCGAGGAGAATTCAGTTCGGTTTGAAAAACTCAATCATACGGTTCATCTCCAGCACGCATCAATCGTTCAACCGCAATGCACGGATGCTGCGCTCCTCCACCACACCATGCCCGAACACTTCGACATGGTGCTCGCCGACGTGCCGTGCTCGGCGGAAGGGCGCATCGACTTGAGCGATCCGCGCTCGTTCCGCTTTTGGAGCGAAAAGAACATCATCGCGCATGCCAAACTCCAACGCCGTCTCCTTCGCTCCGCAGTCGCCTGCCTCAAGCCCGGCGGCACACTCGTCTATTCCACGTGCACGCTTGCGCCGGAAGAAAATGAGGGAATGATCACGTGGCTCCTCGCCGAATTCCCATCGATGAAACCCGAGGTAATAACCCTCCCCTTTGCCGGCATCGTGCACAAACCAACACAATCCATCACCCTCTTACCCACCAAACAGTACGAAGGCTTTTTTGTCGCGAAACTGAGAAAAGCGATAGGATGAGCCATATGGACCTCTTTGATTCCGTGCTTGCACATCCATCGCCGAATACACCGCTTGCGGAACGCATGCGGCCGCGGACACTCGAGGAATTTGAAGGGCAACAGGATATCGTTGGCCCAGGGTCGCCACTTTTTGTATCGATCATGAACGACGATGTGCCGTCCTTGATACTTTGGGGTCCTCCGGGAACGGGGAAAACCACACTCGCACGAATCATCGCGCAGATGACCAAAGCGCGCTTCGTGCCCTTCTCTGCGGTTGGCGGAAGCGTAAAGGACGTGCGAGTCATCATCGACCAAGCCGAAACGGATCGAAAATTCTACAAACGAAAAACCATTCTTTTCGTTGACGAGATTCATCGCTTCAATAAAGCGCAACAGGATGCATTTTTGCCGTCGGTGGAGAACGGAACCATCACCCTCATTGGCGCGACTACGGAGAATCCCTCGTTCGCCGTCAACGGCGCACTCCTTTCACGATCGCGCGTGATCGTGCTCCATCACCTCGAGCCTGAATCGATCATCGCTATCGTAAAGCGCGCGCTGAACGATACGGAACGGGGGCTCGGCAAAGAAAATGTCATCATCGATGATGATGCGGTGATGATGATTGCGAATTTCGCAAATGGCGATGCACGGTCTGCGCTCAACACACTCGATTTGGCGGTGAAAACCTCGAAAGGCGCGCCCATCACGCCCGAGCTTATTCAAACCGCACTTGCGAAATCGCATCTTCAATACGACAAAACCGGAGAAGAGCATTACAACATTATCTCCGCACTCCATAAATCGATGCGCGGAAACGACGTCGATGCATCACTCTATTGGATGGGGCGTATGCTCCTTTCCGGCGAAGATCCACGATACGTCACGCGCCGTTTGATCCGCTTTGCCAGCGAAGACATTGGTATTGCAGATCCGAACGCGCTTGTGCAGGCAATCGCCGCGCACGATGCGGCGTCGATGATTGGCATGCCGGAATGCTCCGTGAACATTGCACAATGCGTGGCGTATTTGGCGCACGCAAAGAAATCAAATGCGCTCTATCGCGCCTGGCAAGCAGTCGAAAATGACATTCGCACTCTTCCCGCCGAACCCGTTCCGCTTCATCTCCGTAACGCGCCCACTGCCCTCATGAAAAATCTCGGGTACGGCAAAGGCTACAAATACACGCCGAATTATAAAGATGCGAAAGACGCAGCACAAAGCTTCCTCCCGAAGAATCTCACGGGAAAGAAATACTTCACCGAGTAGCGCATGCATCGAGCACGCGTGCATTATCTGCGGCAGTCAACGGCAAACGAAGCACACGATCAGCATCCGCACCGATCAGCACAGGAATATTGCGACGATGCGCTTCTTGGCACAGCGCGATCAGCTCATCGCCAACACGCGTAAGTGAATCGATTCCCCAGATATCGCGTTCTGCGCCGGAAACCGTTTGTACAAGAAACGCCGGCGCAACACCATCATCGCCCGCAACGGTCGAGTCGATCACAACCTGTTCAATCTCGCTCCATTCCCACAGCGTATCTGCGGTAACAAGATGACGGAACTCGAGTCCGCGATGGTTTACCACGAGTACCTGCTGTGTACCGATCCCAATCATCATCGCACTCAGCAACAGCGCAGATACAAGCCCAACACCGCGCGCTTTGAGATACTCCCCGCTATACCCACGAAGATCAAACGAGCCCGCAATACGCTCAAGCGTACTGTGCTGCGATCCTTTGCTTCCCTTCCCTGTGCGCACCAACGGATTATTCACAAGCGACAACGCGCTCAAATACGTCATCATCCGCGGAAAAATGCGCATCAAAACCGGCTCCGCAAGAAGAACAAGAAAAATCATGAGCAGAAAGCTCATCGCTACCGCACCATATTCAGTTCCCGCAGGAAGCACCGCGATCGCTTGGGGGAAAAGCGTTGGGAAAACCTTTCCAAACGCAACCAACACTATTCCAGGAACACCAATCACGAGGACGAGGACGTCGATGACTGCGAAAATCGGCAACATGCGATACCAGCGCGGGAAAGCAACCGGAACAACTGAAGCGCGGCGATATTTTTCTAATCGACGAGACGAAGAATCGGCACCTTTTTGCAAAAGCGATGAAAATGGCACGCGCCGCAACGTACGTACCATGGCAATTGGGGGAACAATAGCCACCAATAGCACCGTCAACACCATTGCGATGACATCACTGATAGACATAGATGAAGGGCAGTATACCCCAAATATGCCGTATTCCCTCAAGAAAAGGAAACGCCGGCACGCGCTCGCGATCATCGGGCGATAAAGCGAGGAGTGCCGGCAGCGAGGTGCTGAGCACGGCAAGGTTTGTATAACACGATCCGGAAGGCTCTTGACGAACGTCGTGAGTGGGAGAGCTCCGATCTGGTCAGGGACACCTTGCGTGCTCAGACCATGCTTTGTATCAAAAAATCTTCAGAAAAACAAGTATCTTATCCGTGTTGCGCTTCAATCCAGCGCTCGGCGTCGAGTGCAGCCATGCATCCAGTTCCCGCCGCGGTCACCGCTTGGCGATACACGTGGTCCATCACATCGCCGCATGCAAAAATGCCGGAAATATTCGTTGCGGTCGATCGAGGATCGGTCACAATATATCCTTTTTCATCGAGCGTGATCAGACCATTGAGAAAGCCGGTATTTGGCTTATGACCGATGGCCATAAACACTCCGTCGCACGAAATCGACTGCATTTCATTCGTGACGACATTTCGTGTTCGCACCCCCGTGACGTGAGCTTCCCCAACGATTTCCTCGATGACTGCGTTGAGCAGGGACTCGATCTTTGCATTATTCTTCGCCTGTTCAATCATGAGTTTCGATGCGCGGAATTCATCACGTCGATGAATCACCGTGACCTTTTTTGCAAAACGGGTAAGAAATGTTGCCTCTTCCATTGCCGTGTCTCCCCCACCCACCACCACAATTTCTTTCTCACGGAAGAAAAATCCGTCACACGTTGCGCATGCGGAAACACCCTTCCCCTGCAAACGCTCCTCTCCCGGAACACCAAGCCACATCGCCGACGCACCAGTTGCGAGAATGACCGCTTTCGTTTCAAACGATTGCGTTGCAGTTTTTACGGTAAAGGGTGACGACGTACCAATAATCTCAGTAACCGTGTCATTAATCATCGTGGTTCCAAATCGTTCCGCCTGACGCTTCAGCTTGTCCATGAGGTCGGTTCCGAGCACTCCCGTGGGCTCACCCGGCCAATTCTCAACATCGGACGTGAGCGTGAGTTGCCCGCCGGGCTGCATGCCCGCGATCAGCATTGGCGACAAATTCGCACGTGCCGCATAAATCGCTGCCGTGTATCCCGCAGGACCGGATCCGATAATAATCACGTTCGCCAGTGATTCAGCCATAGAAAAGAAATGATCGAATGCTCGCACCGGAACAAGAACTTAAATATTGCGGGAAACGCGATCCGCAAACATTTCCTTCGACATCGCTCCCGCGAATTGATCCACAACCGATCCTCCTTTCATCACGATATACGTTGGAATCGAAAGGACATTATAGCGCTGCGCCAGATCTGGCGCTTCGTCCACATTTACTTTTGCAACAAGAACATCGGAATGCTCCGCTGCATACGCCTCCATCACTGGCTCCATCATCTTGCATGGCGTACACCACGGTGCCCAAAAATCAATAACGACCGGTGACGAAGACTGCAGTACCGTTGCATCGAAGTTTGCGGATGTTAATGCTTGCATACGAAAAATGGATTATTTCGCACCCTCCACCACCAGCGTTCTGGCGTGAAGTTCCTCGGTGTAGGCCTCAAGGATATCGCCAATTTCAATTTTTGTCTTACCCACAAATGAAAGGCCGCAATCCTGACCAGCAAGCACATCTTTCACTGCGGATTTACCGCTCTGCAATGCATCCACCTTCCCTTCGCCCATCACCTGACCGTCACGGAGCACACGAATCGTTGCGTCTGGCATGAGCTTTCCCTTCTTCACCTTTGCGCCAAGAATGTGGCCCTTATCCGTCTTCTTGAACACCATTAACACTTCTGCGGTTCCAAGCTCGGTATGAATCTTTTCGGATGGAATCAATTTCTTGAGTCGCTCCACGGTGTTTTCAAAAAGCTTGTAAATCACGGAATATTCCTCGATATCCACATGTTTATCCCGTGCAAGTTCATGCGCCGCAGGTGTTGGCTTCACATTGAATGCAAGAATAACTGCTTGCGCCGCCTCAGCGCGCAACACTTCCGCATCGGTGACGTTGCCAAGACCCTTGCCCACAATCTTCAGCCCAACATATGGGTTATCAATCTTTTCAAGCATGCCGATCAATGCCTCCAGCGAACCAAGCACGTCGGCCTTTACCACCACATTCAACGTTGCCTTCGTTTCGCCCGATTCTTTATCTTCATCCGTCTGTGCAGTGGATTTCACTGTCACCTGCCCAACGCCACTCTTTTTTGTAGGTTGCGCTTTAATCTTTTCCAAAACAACATCGTTCGCTGGAACCTCGAGAATATCACCAACGCTTGGGGCGTCTTTAAATCCAAGAATCTTCACCGGAGTGGATGGCGGCGCTTCTTTAATATCCTTACCATCAAACGTTTTCATTGCGCGCACGCGGCCATACGCCACACCGCGCACGGAAAGGATGTCCTGTGCATGAAGCGTGCCGGTTTGCACAATAATCGTCGCAACCGGTCCCTGACCCTTGTCGACGTGCGACTCAATAATCGTTCCCACCGCATGGCGCAATGGATTTGCGACAATATGGGCTTTTTCCATATCGGCAACCAACAGCACCATATCGAGCAATTGATCGATATTCTGCCCCGTCTTTGCCGAGACCGGCACACAGATCGTCTTTCCGCCCCAATCCTCAGGCGTCAGTCCAAGCTCACCAAGCTGACTCTTCACGAGCTCAAGATTCGCGCCAGGCTTATCAATCTTGTTGATCGCAACCACAAACGGCAACTTCGCCGCTTTAATAATATCAATCGCTTCACGCGTTTGCGGGCGCATACCATCGTCTGCCGCAATCACCAAAATCGCAACGTCCGCCACCTTTGCACCACGAGAACGCATCACGGTAAATGCTTCGTGACCAGGAGTATCGATAAATGTGAGCAACTTGTCGTTTTTGATCACCTGATATGCACCAATGTGCTGCGTGATCCCGCCCGCTTCGGTATCGATCACGCGCGTTTTTCGGATAGTGTCCAAAATCAACGTCTTTCCGTGGTCCACGTGTCCCATCACCACAATGACTGGTGGACGTGGAACTAACGCCTCACCGGAATGCGCCTCTTCGTCCTTCACTTCGGCCATGCGGTCTGCCGCAAGCGCGTCTACCGATGCATCCGCCGACTCTTCTGGCTCTGCAATGAACCCAAGATCTTCAGAAACAATCGTTGCGGTTTCAAAATCAATACGCTCGTTCAACGACGCCAAGATTCCCGCCTTCATGAGCTCTTGCATCACCTTTGCAACCGGCATGTTCAACGCCGTCGCAAATTCACGCACGGTGAGCGTTGGAGGAACTTTCACGCGAGGTGCGTCACCAGATTTCACTTTTTCCTTCAAAAGCATCTGTGCCTTCTGATCCTCCATTTTCTTTTGGAGATACTGACGCTTCTTATAGTCCTGCCACGCATTCATGATGCGTCCGGCATCGCGATCAGGAATCTTGATCGCCTTCCCACCAATATCAAACCCAAGCTCTGGCAGCTTGGATCGCAATTCTTCTGTCGACACCCGCAATCGGCGGGCAAGTTCTGAGATGTTCATGCGCACGAGTGTACCCGACGAGACGATTTCCGGCAACCAGATCGACCATAAGCGACGAAGCGGATCAATGGAAGAGATTGCTGAGAAATTTTCTGAAATGTATAGTAAATATGCACAAGGAGGTGCCCGTGCAAACACCCGAAGGCTGCATCTGCCTCAATGGCCACAACCCCAACTGCCCGGTGCACAGCACCGAAGAAGATCAGGCGAATATGCGTGCCGCCTTTGATCGCGTATTCGCAATGACCCCTCAGGAGCTCGGCCAGGCCGCCCTCCTCAGCGTTCAAGCGGAAACCTGTCCCAACTGTCACCCCGACAGTCGGTGCGCGGCGCACACAATGCCGCGCTGACAGCCACGACGCCCTCAATGCCACCAGCGACCATCGACTTCGCCACGACATCGCGATCCCAACGGCAGGGTCGCGATGCTGCGTTTTCCCTTTGACGGAAGCTGAAAATTCGATACAGTGACATAGCTAGAAATCCACCCCCCATCTAGCAGAAAGGACCCCATGCGCGTTTCATATCCTCTCGACAGATCCCTCGGCACGCTGTTCACTGGAACTTCATACGCTGCCCGTTCCGCTCCGGGTAACGTCCTGACCATCTTCATCCGAAGGAATACCACTGGACACATGTCCTTCATCCTCGATGATCCACACGGGACCACCGCGGGAACGCTATCGCTCCCACACATCGGACGAACAACAACGATCCGCAACCTCGCGCTCCCGCTTCACGACATCATCTGGGCCTGGCGGCAAGGTCTTGGAATGGCGAACTTGGACCTCGAGATTCAGGCATTCGATGCCCAGGGACGACGACTTCTTCAACTCGAGACCTTCCTTAGTGCCGAGACGGACACGACAGACGGCAATGTGCGAAAGGAGATCGCGCGCTTTCGAAGCGCGAACCTCAAGCTCGTCAAAGTGCCGTAGTCACGATCGGTACGACGCCCTCAACGCCACCACGACATCGCGATCCCAACGGCCGGGTCGCGATGCTGCGTTTATGGCTGATGTGATGCAACTATTCCGAGCGGAGGAAATCGATAATCTCTTGTAAAATTGGTAATGGCTCACGGTTTGTCCAAATTTCTGCGTATCGCACGGTGGGATCTTTTTTCCAATACTCCCCAACCGCAACCTCCTCTTCATGATATCTCCGGAGCCGTGCGTCGATGATGTGCGCTTTATCGTCATCCCTCCCCCGCACATGCAAGCGATCGCGAATATCGTCGTCGGACAGTAAAAGATGAATCACGTGCGTGGGCGTATCGATCGCGAGATAGTTCGTGAGCGACTCCATCGATCGCGTGTAGCCGTTCATCACGTACCCGTTCGCACAATCCTCTTGCGCAAGCCTCGCCTGCAACAACGGCGTCACCAAGTGCGGCGGCACCATTTCGCCGCGCGCCATGTACCCCGCGATCGTGACGCCATTCTCCGTTTGCTTCACCACTTCTGCACGAAGCATCGCGCCCATGGAGATAGTTGGGATCCCAAAGGTTGCAGCAATGAGGAGTGCGTAGGTATCCTTTCCAGATCCTGGCGGGCCGAGCAGAATGATTTTACGTGGAGTATTCATACGTCACGATCGTAAACCATTTTCACTTGCGTGCATAATTCATCAGCGCAATCATATGTGGAACAAGCGGGAAGGATCGATCATTCTCCAGAATTCTTTTGGAGAAGTGCGCACACAAAACAACGTGATCACGGTATTTCGACGAGGAAATCAATGGGCGATCGGTGCGATACTTGCCGGAGGCATGATCGTTGTCGCCCTTCCTGCGCTTACAAATAATCCGGAGGGAACAGCGACGTTCGCCATCGCAATTTTTCTAACAATTTTCGTCGCAGTTCGTCGATCGCTCACACTCATCCGAAAATCCACAACACGATTCTTACCCGGCGATAGCGCAATCTGCTTCGATCTCACTGCACACACCGTATCGAAAATGACCTATAAAACGAATGCGTTATTAGGACCGATCAGCGCACACACCCTCACGATCGCTCGTGAACACGTTGCACGAAGAATCACCACAAAATATCCCAAGCTTTGGGCATTCACCCTCTCAGAACAAAGCGTTCCGCACCATCTTTTCGTGGTATTCAATGAAAAAGATCACAATCTTCTTCAATCTGCACTGGAACAAACAGGGATATCAATGCAACACATCGACAAAACGCAACGACCAGGGCCACAATCGTACCAGCAGCCAGTGGAATCGTCCTCCCTCCCGCGAAACCTGTAGCCTGATTCACCGCCTTCAGCGTCATCACACACCCCTATGACCCCCTCTTCCCCCACATTTCTCCTCATCAACAAGCCCGCGGGCATCACGAGTCACGATGTGATTGATGCGGTGCGAAAAGTGACAGGCGAACGCACGGTCGGCCATGCAGGAACGCTTGATCCGTTTGCCACGGGGCTTTTAATTGTGGGCGTTGGCAGAGCGGCGACGCAGCATCTTGATACATTTCTTGGCATGCCAAAAACCTACGAGGCAACAATCTTTCTTGGCGCCGATTCCACCACACTCGATCCGGAAGGAACCATCACCGACGCATCCAAAAACAACGGGGAAACAATTTTCGTCACCGAAGCGTCAATCATCGCGGCGCTGCAAGCACTCACCGGCGACCTGCAACAAATCCCGCCGATGCACTCCGCAATCAAAATCGGTGGGAAGAAGCTCTACACACTCGCCCGGCAGGGCATCGAAATCGATCGTCCACCGCGATCAGTGACTGTAACCCGATTTGAGGTGGTTCCGGGATTTCCATTCCCGAGCTCCATCAATGCGCCTATTTCCCTCCCGTTCTCGCTTCCCGTCGTTATCGATTGCTCCTCAGGAACCTACATCCGCGCCTTAGCACGCGATCTCGGTGGGGCGCTAGGAACAAAAGCGTACCTCACCGTGCTCTGCAGGAGCGCAATTGGGCCGCACACAATCAAAAACGCCACAGATCTCCGCATGCTCACCCCGGAAAACTGGCAGGGCTTGGCCAAAAATCTCCTTGCATGATACGCTGCAGCCGTAACTCTTGATGATTCCGCTCGGTTTTGGTGGTGTTTTGTGGGTATGATTTTCTTGCGTCTTGAACAATCCCTCGCGCTTGCACAGGGCAACGCGGCAACACATCATAAAAAAGGCAAAGGCTAGCTGCCTTTGTTTTTGAAACCGGGCGAAACATAACCCTATGCCCGCCCCTCTCATTCCTGGTTTCTTCTGGCTCTTTCCAATTCTTGCAATTGGTATCGGGCTCGCACTTGGCTACTTCCTCCGTGCAAACCACGGAAAACATCTCGCCGACACCGCAGAAGCACGTGCCGAAGAACTCCTCAAAAAAGCAAAATCCGAGGAAGAACGCATCGTGCGCGAAGCGAAAGCGCAAGAAAGCAGTATTGTTCAAGCTGCACGCGCAACGGAACAACAGGTCCTTCTCGAGGCAAAAACACGCGCAATGCAAGTGATTGAGGACGGAAAGAAGGAAATTGAAAAGCGCGAAACGGCAATGCGCGACGCCCAGGCACGCATCATCGATCGTGAGCGTCGATTCGACGAAACCCTGCTGGAATTCGAAAATAAGAAAACAAAACTTGAAGAAGATAAGGAGAAACTCGTCGCGGCAAAAGACGCAGTCGCAGCCTTACACACGGAAGCATTTGCCAAACTCCAAACCGTTGCCGGCATGACCAGAGAGGCAGCAACCGAGTCGCTCTTTCAGCGTATCGAAGAAGAGGAAAAGGATGCATTACTCTCGCGCATTCGCAAAATGGATCAGATCAGTGAAGACGAAGTGGAAGCAAAGGCACGCAAAGTACTATCACTAGCAATCAGCAAGTTTGCGAGCAGCCAAGTTGTTGACGCTACAACCACATTTGTGGACCTTCCAAGCGACGACATGAAAGGCCGCATCATTGGAAAAGAAGGGCGAAACATCAAAACACTGGAGCACCTCACCGGATGCGAATTAATCATCGACGATACCCCGAATTCCATCACCATTAGTGGCTTCTCGCCCGTCCGTCGACAAGTCGCAAAACGTGCCCTCGAAATGCTTCTCAAAGATGGTCGTATCCAACCGGCACGCATCGAAGAAGCAATTAACACCGCAAAGCAAGAGCTCGCGAAAGAGATGAAAAAGGCGGGAGAAGATGCGCTGTACGAGCTCGGTATTCCCGTTCCATCAATTGATCCAAAGCTCGTTGCAATTCTCGGTCGTTTGAAATTCCGCACCAGCTACGGTCAGAACGTGCTTCAACACTCCATCGAGGTGGCTCGCCTTTCCGGAATGATGGCCGAGGAGCTTGGCGCAGATGTGTTCATTTGTAAAAAGGGAGGGCTCTTCCACGATATCGGCAAGGCAGTGGATCACGACATGCAGGGCGCGCATCCACAAATTGGCTACAACATCATGAAGAAGTTCGGGTTCTCCGAAGAGCTTTGTTACCAATCAATCGCGCATCACGAGGACAAGCCGCGCACACTTGAGGGAGTCATCGTCAAGGCTGCAGACGCAATTTCCGGTGCACGCCCTGGTGCACGTCGCAATAGCGTTGAAGAGTATCTCCAGCGCCTCCAAGACCTTGAAATGACCGCGTCGGGATTCCCCGGGGTGGAGAAGGCATACGCCATTCAAGCAGGACGAGAAGTGCGTGTCTTTGTAGAACCAGGAAAAGTGGACGATTATGCCGCATATCAGCTCGCGCGCGACATCGCAAAAAAGATCGAAAATGATCTCACCTATCCTGGAGAAGTCCGCGTAACGATTATCCGCGAGACACGCGTGGTGGAATATGCGCGCTAAGCTTGACAGACAGGCAAAACTTGGCTAACATACGCATACTTTTCACTCAATACCTTGCGTATGAACAAAGCAGAACTCGCGCTCAAGCTCTCGGAGCGGCTTTCCATCCCCAAAAAGATGGCGGAAGAGTTTGTAGAAATGCTCGAGTCCGTGATTACTCAGGCACTCGTGGACGGTAGCGAAGTGACCATTGCCGGGTTTGGAACATTCTCGGCTCGCACGCGCAGTGCGCGCATGGGCGTGAATCCACGCAATCCAACAGAAAAGATTCAGGTCCCCGCGGTCCGTGTGCCAAAGTTCAAAGCCGGCAAAGCCCTCAAAGATGCACTGAAGGGGAAACTCCCCGCGTAATACAAAACCCCTCCGCGCACATGCGGAGGGGTTTTGTATTACGACACGATAATGATCTTCGTGAGCACGTGACCGAGAATAAGGAGGATCCCCACGCCCATAACCGCAAGAACCACGTTAAAGATCGCTCGGGCATCATGATCGTCATTAATGAATCCGAAAAAGATATAGCTCGCAAAACCAATGATGAGCAGCGCCGGCACCCCCGCAAGGATGATGCCAACAAAAAGAAGCATAGACATATTGTGGACAGTATAGCATCTCGTATACACGGTGGCACAAACGATGTGAGACAAATCAAAAACCATCGCATGAACGATGGTTTTTGATGGTGCATCGGGTGGGGATCGAACCCACGACCAAGTGATTAAGAGTCACCTGCTCTACCGCTGAGCTACCGATGCGTAGCGCCCATATAATGCACATTTTTTTGACCAGGGTCAAGAGAAACGGTACACTTATCCGGGTACCAGTGAATCGTCGGAGGCTTTCCATTTGCGGTTGATTTCAATGCACGGAATGTCGACAAGGAGCCGTACTGAGCCGTACGGTGACGCTGTCGACAAGGCTCCGTAAATTGAAAGCAGACCAAATGGATGCCTCCGACCCTGCGGACATAGCTCAGTTGGATAGAGCATCTGGCTTCGAACCAGAGGGTCGGGGGTTCGAGTCCCTCTGTTCGCACCACGTAAAAAACCGTCGCAAGACGGTTTTTTACGTTCTACCAGCCCTTCGCTTTCAATGCCTCTGCTGCGGCTGCAATCTGTGCTTCTTGCTTACTTGTCCCCTCCCCCTTTGCGACGAGATCCTTCCCAAGGTACGCGCCCATAATGAATGTCTTCTGATGATCCGGCCCGCTCTCCTCGAGCACTTTATAACTTGGCGTGATCGACAATCGGGATTGTGCTGCTTCTTGAAACTTGCTCTTTGGGTCAATATACGAGCGCTCCGCAATGATCCCTTTCAGCTTCGAGACCACGTGCTTCAAAATAAACTCTTTGGAAAGATCCCAGCCAAAATCGAGATAGAGCGCCCCAATAATCGCCTCCATTGCGTTTGCAAGAATATAGCGTCGCGCTTTCGAGTTCGCATCCTTCTCCTCCCCTCGCGATAAGTACAGATACGGCTCAACACCAAGCTCGTGCGCAATCTGCGCCAAACTATCTCCATTCACAATCGACGAACGCCACGTGGTTAATTCTCCCTCCGGATTTTCGTAGTTATTATAAAGATGCTCGGTCACCACAAGCTCAAGCACCGCATCACCCAAAAACTCCAATCGCTCGTTGTGTGCAAGCGGGAAATTCGGATGTTCGTTCAAATACGACCGATGCACCACCGCCTGCTCCAAATGACCATCTGCCTTCAAAGGAACCGCTAAAATCTTCGCAAGCGCTGCAATATCTTTCTTCATACATTTTCCTTATCGACCGATGATTGTTGATTCTTTCCCTCCACTTTCGGGGCATCCACCGCCTTCACGCGTCCTTGTGCGGCCATAGCCTTCACAATGGCGCCGAGCACGCCATTCACAAACTTCCCCGACGCATCGCCGCCAAACGCCTTCCCAAGCTCGATCGCTTCGTTAATAGCAACCTTTGAAGGGATTGCCTCGTCGAACCAAAGCTCATACGCACCCAATCGAAGAATATTTCGATCAATCGCGGTCATTGTCTCGACCGTCCAATTTGGCGTGTATTCGTTAATCAACGCATCAACCTCCGCGCAACGATCCACAAGAGCGCGCACCTGTGTTTCCACGTACCCTTCATCGTCAAACGACGGGGCAAACTCTGCACGCACCAATGCAAGAATCTCCGGAATCCGTTCATGATCTTTTCCACGAAAATCCCACTCGTAAAGGACCTGCATGGCCATGGTTCTGGCCAAATGACGATTCGACATAGAATGTCGGAAAACGCATTTGGTCTTTTTCTTCGCCGTGGAAGAAATAGCCTCAAATGCCTTTGCCGTACTAAGAAGTATATGCAGTATACCCAAAACAAAAAGCCGCGCCAATCGGCGGGCTTTCTGTGCACTTATTCGTGATCATGCCCTTCGTGACCAGGCTGTGCAGACGTTTTCTTTGCAACCGTCTTCTTTGCTGCTGCCTTTTTGGTGGTTTTTGCAATGGCTTTCTTTACCTCAACCATTCCCTTTGCCACGGAACGATCTTTGTACGCGCCGCATGATTTACATGCGCGATGCGGCAAAAGAACCGCTTCGCATTTTGGACACGTGGTCACCATAATTGGCTTCAACGCATGATGCGAGCGACGGCGGCGCACTTTTGAACGAGAGCTTCGGAATGACGGGAGTGGCATACGCGGGGCACGTGATATTTAGGAATGCGCGAATAGTAGCGAAATACTGAATTGACGTCAAGCCAAAAATCGGGCTACTCTGCCAAGCCGACCACCCCGGTCGGTGCACAGAAACTGCGATATCGCACAGATATCACACAGGATCAGGAGATCCCATGATCGACCCCAAGGCGACCCGCACCCCGAGCTACGTCCTCCCCCTGTCCCGCCTCTACGCCGTCCTCATGGACGTGAGCCGGGAAGGAACCATCGGCAGCTCGTTGGTGGTGAATCTCTCCGCCGGATGCTGCCAGAAGTTGACGCCGGAGTACCACGTAATCACCCGAGGGATCTTCGGCGATACCCCGGCGAATTGCTATCTGGAAACCGGTGACGTCGTGCAGCACTTCGTCCCGGGAGACACACTCGCACAGGCCATCGGGAGCAACCCGGCGACGAACCACTGGCTCAGTGAGCTTGGCCCCGCCGCCTTCGCGGTCTCCAAGTTCGACGGCGGGATGCTCGGACTCGATCGCGCGCTCCACCATGCCATGGAGAAGGAGCTCACCCGGGCAGAGCTGTTCCAGGCGCTGCGAGAGATGACGGATCCAGTGCTCGAGCACGCGCTCGACACCAACCTGAAGTCCAAGATCTCGGAGGCGCAGCACCGCCGGAACATCGCGGAGCTGCAGGACTTCGCGCAACACGGAACCAGCGAAGAAGCGGGGCAGATCCGCATTTTCCTCGGCGCGATGGAGAGCCCCAACGACCGCATCAATCGCCTCAACGTGTGGCGGATGGTGCTCATCGTGCGCGCCATTCAGCGACGTGCGGCCAAGATCGTGGAGCACAAGCTCGGGACCAACATCCCGAACCTCATCGCGGCGCATGCCGCAGTCAGCGCGTACATCGCCGATGTGGTGTCCGACGCCAATCGGATGGCGGTCAAGCTGGAGAACCGCCAGGCCTGGTGGACGAACTACGGTCACCTCCCCGCCCAGAACAGGAGGATCCGGCGGAGCAACATGGCACGCTGGCTGGGCGACAACATCGTCGCCCTCAGGGAAATCCGCGCAAAGCCGTTCCGTGCATGGGCAAACATCGCGGAGGACCACATGGAAGTGTTCCAGCACCAGATGGAATCCGCTACTCCCGACAGCGTCATCATGGAGAAGAGCACAGGGATGGCCGTCATGGCGCTCCGGGCAATGACGCTCCAGGTGGACATCTCCAGGGCGATCCTCAAGGAGCAGGACGGCATCCAGGGGCCTGATGAGCCCGCGAGAACACACACCGACGACACGTGCAGCAACGTGATCAAGTGGCTGCACCGAAATGCCGAGTTGGGGGGCAAGAAGGTTGACGAGGTCATCTCCCTCGCCAGGGAGATCCGGTCCTCACAGGTCGCGGCAGCACGACTCGAGGGGCTTCGGCGCATGGAGAACTGGATGGCAAGCCCGCTCGAGCTCATCCGCACCTGACAGAACACGAACAACACGCGGACGCAACGGCCCGACTCCCCCAGTGGGAGTCGGGTCATATGGTTTTCATGGGAGTGATGTTGCGATCGCTATGATGGGAACTTTACCTCAATGGGATATGGGATTCCTTGCTCCTTTGCAATTTGTTTCACAGATTTTACTTTCCTTCCCGCATCACGCGCCGCGGCCATCTCGTCGATCACCTTCTTGGCACGGGTCATGTCGATCTCGGCGCCTACCGGAAGCCAAACGTCCTTCATCGCACGCATACGCCCGTCCGCAACCATTTTGCGGAAATTGTCGGCGTTATCGTTCAGCACAATCTGCGTGAGCATATTCACGCGCGCCGGATTCCAGTTGAATTTCGACTCGCGCAGCAATCCATACACCATGGTGTAAATACGATCACCTTTCTGCATGGTGCGAATTGTTTCTCGCACGTATTCCGCAGGAACGCCCCGCGATCCGTCGGGCAACACCGCATCAGATCTTGGTTCAACCTCGTTTGCACGCGCAATCGTCGATCCTGCATCGGAATCCAACGCTACTTCATTGCCATGTTCAAGCATCGATGCTGCTTCGGATGACGGTGCGTCGGTCGACGATGCCTCCTCAACGGTTGATGAAGCCGACACGCCAACCATCGCATCCATTTCCTGCGCAGCACGAGTGAGATCAAGAACCGTTCCCGGTTGCATCTTTTCTGGAACAGGAACAAGCGCTTTATTATCCTCCGCAACCACATGGGTGAAATAACCATTGAGCGCGTCCGTTGGCTTCAATCCACGTGCACGGAGCATATCACTCGCAATCCCCCACATCGTATCGCCCGAAACTACCGTACGCTTCACAGGCGATAATTCCGCCGCATCAACAACGGGTTCCTCTGTCTTCTCTCCCCCTCCACCCCTCGCCCCTCGCCCTCCCTCACTTTCCGACGCTGCACGCTCTTCGCTCATCCCAACGGATTCACCCTCATCCGCTCCCCCATCCAGCGCCCCATCATCGCCACGTCCATCATCGCGCTCTTCGGTAGTTTGCCGAGCAATTTCCTTCTGTTCCTGCACCTCATGTGCAACAACACCGCCGCCGAATGCGAGAACCAAGGCACCAAATGCAGCACGGACCAAGCCCCCCGGTCCACGCATTACTTTTTCAAAGAAACTTGGAGGCTCCTGTTGAGAGGCCTGGGAAATGTGCGTCGCCTGTTGCGCAAGACGTTTCTCTTGCACCAATTGCTGTGCCTTCTTCGCTGCATCACGCGCTGCGGCCTCGCGCATTTCTCGTACCTCGATTGGATATAACAAGATATCGCGCGCGCGCTGAAGCTGCGCGATTGCCGCGTGATCCTCTCCGCTTTCGATATCGAGCATCTGCATTCCCTGCGCAAACGCGCGTTCAATCGTTCTCCGATCCGCATCTGCTGGAATACCGAGAAGCTCATAGGGAATCGGATCCTCGCCCCATCGGCCGCGATGTGCGCCCTGAACTACTTCCGCTCGTTGCTGTGCAAGAATCAAATGCTCTCGATATGTCTCACACACAACTTGTGCCTGCAATAAACTCTGCGCTACCTGAATATATGATTCCGCAAGATAATCGTCCTGCTTTTCTAAGCCTCTTCGGTGCACGCGGACAATGTCACGAACAATGATGGGAAGAAGCGCGTCTGACGAGAGTGCACGATACTGAGAAACATCAAGACCAATATCATCAAGCTCACGTGCATACTCCTGCAACGTCGCGTAAGCGTCGTCCAACGTGGCCTCCATTCCATCAACCATAACAAGAAAACGTCCGGTCCCAGAATGCTTTTGAATATCCTTCAGTGCAACGCCACGCCACGTTTGTACCAATCGTTTCAACAGGTGTTGTTGCCCGATACGATATTCTTCTTCAATATCCCCCCGTGAACGTTGCGCTTGCGCTTCTTCTCGCGCAACATCCCACGCCTCAACGATGGCGTCACGAGATAAATCCGGCAAAGTATTTTGCTTTTGCGAATCTTCAGGGATGGATACCGTCGCGGGGCTACGATTACCGTGCGGAGCCGTTTGAATGTCGCTTATATCCTCATCCTCCTCGCGCATATCAGGCAGCGGAACACTCTGAATATCCGCAAGCAAAGGAGCGCGAAGCGCTTCCGCATGTT
>CAZVBP010000009.1:0-18416 GCA_964625515.1 uncultured Gammaproteobacteria bacterium | reverse complement strand
TAGACGAAAAGACCCCGTGAAGCTTTACTGCTGCTTGCCATTGGGTTCATGTTCCATATGTTCAGAATAGGTGGGAGCCGCAAGGCATCAGTGAGATACCACCCTTATGTTATGTGAATTCTAACCGGTCGCCATGAATCTGGTGACCGAGACAGTGGCTGGTAGGTAGTTTGACTGGGGCGGTCGCCTCCCAAAAAGTAACGGAGGCGTTCACAAAGGTTCACTTCGCCCGGATGGAAATCGGGCTGGACGTGCAAGCGCATAAGTGAGCTTTACTGCAAGGCCGACACGCCGCGCAGTTGCGAAAGCAGGAGCTAGTGATCCGACCGTACGACATAGGACGGCGGAAGCTCATCGGATAAAAGCTACTCCGGGGATAACAGGCTAGTCTGGTCCAAGCGTCCACAGCGACGACCAGGTTCGGCACCTCGATGTCGGCTCATCGCATCCTGGAGCTGGAGAAGGTTCCAAGGGTTTGGCTGTTCGCCAATTAAAGCGGTACGCGAGCTGGGTTCAGAACGTCGTGAGACAGTTCGGTCTCCTATCTACTACACACGTCGAATATTGAGAGGACCCATCCCTAGTACGAGAGGACCGGGATGGACGAACCTCTTGTGTACCGGTTGTCCTGCCAAGGGCATCGCCGGGTAGCGAAGTTCGGTTCGGATAAGCGCTGAAAGCATCTAAGTGCGAAGCCGACCTCAAGATGAATATTCACTAAGACCCCTAGGAGACTACTAGGTTGATAGGCCGTAGGTGTAAGCGTGGCAACACGTTCAGCCGAGCGGTACTAATAGGTCGGGACTCTCCACTCACTGATTGGTTCGGTTCTCTTATTTTGCCCACTTTCGACTCAGAATGTCGGAAACTTCCTCAACGTACAATAAGTACGTCTCAGAAGCTTTCCTCATTCTTCATCGAAACTGGTCTAAAATAAGAGAACCGCAAACCAGTGATAGTTCTCTATAACAATTCGCAAAAGCAAAGGATTCTTTGTCTTGGTGGCACTTCCGGCAGGGTCACACCCGTTCCCATCCCGAACACGGTCGTTAAGCCTGCGCGGGCCGATGGTAGTCAAGGTTGGCGAGAGTAGGTGGCCGCCAGGACAAAGTATCTTTTGCAAACAAGAACCCCGCATCGCTGCGGGCTTTTTGTTTGCAAAGCGCGCCGCAAAGCTCGTTTTTTTGATACACTACTGCAGTATGAAAACCGTTGTTATCACCGGGGTAAGTCGTGGAATTGGTCGCGCAATAGCCGAAAGATTTTTGGAGAATGGCGATTTTGTTATTGGCACATCAACGTCGGGCGAGTCGTCGATTGAGCATAAGAATCTCACGGTTCTTTAACTTGATCTCGCGAATCCGGAAAGCATCGAAACATGCGCAAAATCGATCGAAGCAATGGGAAAGAAGATCGATATTTTGATCAACAATGCCGGCACTTGGTCGGGAGTTGAGGGCGATCCAATTATGCGCCAGAATTTCTTACGTAAAGTGATGGAGGTGAATCTTTTTGGAACAATCGATTTCACAGAGCACATCATTCCACTCATGCAAGATAATGGGCACATCGTGAATATTTCATCGCGCCAAGGTTCGCTGACATATGTTCATGAAATCGATTGCCCAGATTATCGAATTTCAAAAGCTGCACTCAACATGGCCACACGGCTCTTTGCGATGCGCCTCGATGGGAAAATCACCGTCTCCTCCGTTCACCCAGGTTGGGTAAAAACCGACATGGGCGGCTCCGATGCCGATCTCACTCCAGAAGAATCTGCCGAAGACATCTTTACACTCGCAAATTCGCAGGTTGAAACTGGGCAATTCTGGTTCAAAGGCGAAAAGTTCCCGTGGTAGGGATTAATCCACCAAGTCCCTCTCCTTCAACCGGGTCATAATAAGCTTGCCGGTCACGGAAAGCTGATCAAGATCGTTGCTTGTGTGCCAGCCGATCTCTTCAATTTCATTGCTTGGGGTGAAAACACCATCAAACTCGCTTTGGTAGCACGCAATACGCACCATGGTTCCCGGGGGCTTTGCGTCCGCTTGCGCTTCGAATGTTTCGAGATACGTGATCGTTTCCCGTTTGAGATCGATACTCAGCTCTTCTCTCAACTCTCGCGTGAGCGCCTCGTGATCGGATTCGATTCCTTCCCGTTTCCCACCAGGAGTATAAAAAAGAACTTTCCCTTTTGAGCGAACATTGAGCATTTTGCGATTTTTGATGAAAATCCAGCCAAGCTTATCGATAGACATATCGAGAGAGAAGAGACTTGAACAATACGATCATTACATAGGATTTTGACTCTTTGTACAAGCAAGATCGGACCACCCTGCCCGATATTTGATAGTATATGAGGCATATGCCTTTTGATGAGCTTGATCGGTCGCCGGAGCGAAATCGTCAATGGATTGAACAAGCGGTTGCGTTGATTGAGCCGTACGAGAGCAAGCGATCGCGTGATGCAGACGCGGATTTTCATGAAGCACAGCGGGCGTCGGTGGTGATCGCAACGCCAGATCGATCATTCACGTTTTTTGGATCGCGGCACACTAATGATACAGAATCGCAAACCGTTCGGGATCTTCGCGACGACGTGAGGGAGATGTTTGCTATTGTTTCACCAGGTGATGTTGCGTTCATGGTGGAGGGTCGACACGGCGATCGTTTTGATCGCGACATCGTGCTTGAGGAAATGGAAGGTATTGAAACAGCGGAAGAGGCGGTGCAGAAGTACGGCGAGAGCGGAATCGCGATGTGGGTTGTCGCTGATTATGCCAAGCGCGGTATCGAAATTGACATTTCATCTCCCGAACGGCCAGAATTGGAGATTGCTGATGAGGTGCGCAAAGAGTATCCAGCCGAAGACATCGCCACGTATCTTATATTTCGTCAATGGACAACCGAGCTTGGTGGACGACGCGCTGGGGAGTATTCGATGATTGATCTTGCAAAGCATTGCATAACATACGCGCGGCTATCCGGCGTCGATTGGATTGCAGACCAAAAATCCGATGAAGAAATTCAGGGCTTTCTTCACGATCGGCCAGTGCTCGAAGCGTATGCAGCGCATGTGGCACAGCAATTTCTTGATGGACTGAGTGCAAAAACAGGGCTGATTCTTTCGCTCGATGATTTGCGCAACCGTCGCGTTGATGATGCAGCGATGCAGACGATCAATGAGCTGGTTGATCCATTGGATCACGCGAATCGTCAAACCAACGTGAATAGCGTTGCGGCGCGGTGGAACGAGGAGCGAGATCGATTCTTAGTGCGGTCGATTGGCAACGCAATGGCGCAAGGAAAGAAGCCATACGTCATTTTTGGCGCATCGCACGCGTTGCACTGCGCTCCTGCGCTCGAAAAGCTCATGAATATCGTAAAATAAGGAGGATGTGCTACCATTTCTTCACTATGCCAAGTACACGAGTGGTGATTCTTGCCGCGGGGAAAGGAACACGCATGAAGAGTGATGTGCCAAAGCCGCTGATTCCAGTGAGTGGAGAGCCGATGGTGACGAGGCTTGTGCGGAGTGTGAAGGAAAGTGGGGTGGATTCCCGCCCTATTTTGGTGGTTGCGCCATGGAGCGAAGCGCTCTTCCGCGCGACGCTTGGAGAAACAGTCGACTACGCGGTGCAAGAGGAGCAGTTGGGGACGGGCCATGCGCTTCTTGCCGCACAGGCGGCTGCAGGAAGCGCTGAGCTCCTCGTGGTGCTTAATGGTGATCATCCATTTGTTTCTGCTCCATCGATACAAAATCTCGTTCGAATGGCGAAGGAATATCAGAATTCCGTTGTTTTGCTTACGGCAATCGTGCCAGGCTTTTCCGGCGATTATGCCGCATTCGCAAAATGGGGGAGAGTGCTGAGAGACGCCGATGGTTCCGTGATTGCAATTCGAGAAGCAAAGGACGCTACCTCGGAAGAACTTTTGGTGAGCGAAGTAAATCCCAATATGTATGCTCTGCCTGCGGCGTGGACGTGGGAACGTTTGATGACCATTAAAAACGAGAATGCTTCCGGGGAGTATTACCTCACCGATCTTGTTGCGGCAGCAATGGAGGACGGAAAAACGATCGTGACTTCTCCTGCCGGTCCGCGGGACGTGATTGGGATTAATACCCCCGAAGATCTTGCGCGCGCAGAATCGCTTTTTGCTCAAGAATAGTGGCTCACGTTTCAATTGACACGATGAATACCACTGGTACCCTATACGCATGGAACACGTGGATGCACTCTTTGCCGCACTCGGGCTTTCTGCAAAAGAAGCGAAGGTGTACTTGTCTCTTGTGAAAGAAGGGCCGTCGTCGGTTCGTCAGCTTGCTGTTGCAACAGGGACGAATCGTGGCACGGTCTACGATGTGCTGAAAGACCTCCAGGCGCATGGCCTGGTGCGTTTTTATAATGCGGAGACTCGTCAATATTTTGTTGCGGTTCCGCCAAAGCGATTGGAGGAGATTGCAGAAGAAAAAGAGGCCGAATTCCATCGCGCAACGGCAAAAATGCCGTCGCTCGTGTCGCAACTGGAAACGCTCTACAACGGTGGCGATCGTCGGCCAATTGCGCACATGTATGAGGGATCGGAGGGCGTGCGAACGATTTTGGAGGACGTGCTCACATCGGTTGGAGCATCAAAAGATCGAGAATATTTCATTTATTCTTCAAGCGCGGTGCGTGATGCGGGGTTGTATACCGATTTTAAGGATTACACCGCCCAACGTCTTGCGCGGGGAATTCACGTGAAGAATATCAGCTTCGGAAAGAGCGGACAGACGTCCGGCCTTGATGAACGGCGTCATATTTCCGACGTTGCAGGGGCTCCAACGTACGTGCTCATTTACGCTGGAAAAGTAGCGAACATCTTTTTGGACGCCCGCGGAGAATTCGTTGGCCTTATCATCGAAAATCGCGCGATGTACGAAACACAGCGTATGCTGTTTTCTGCACTCTGGGAACGACTCTCGGCGTGATGCGCTGGCCCTGGTACTATAAAGATCTATGAACGTGATGGATTGGGCAAAACACGGAATACAATCGATCATGAGTAGTGTGACGGCGTTTTACACTCAAGTGATGCGCCTGCTTCGTGCCTCGCCGCTTTTTGGCGGGTTGGTGGTGCTTTCTGGTGTGGTGCTCGCATTTGGACCAATGTTGTTTTGGCAGTTTTGCCGACTGTTCATCGACAGCGCGTATGGAGCGCGCGGGATTGGCACGATCACATCGGATCTGACGCATGCCGCCACGATGCTCATTGTGCTCATGGTCTGTATTGGTTTTGCAGGATACTTCCTTCAGCAGTCGTCGGGGTTGTCGCGACGGATTATTGTGACGATTGCACTCTTTGGCATCGTCCTCACGCATGTGATCGCGCTCACGCCCATTATTCGTGGGTTCGTTTTGCTGCTGATCGTTGTAGCAATTGGATCGAGGACGATATCCCGCATGGCGCTGTCGCAACGATTGCGCACGGTGATTCAGGGGGCACTCCTTTTCCTTCTTGTTGCATTGGCGTTGACCACGTGGCGTGATTTGCTTGTGATGATGACCACGCGAAGCATCACGGTGGGGAACATGGTGGAATATAGCGGTGTGGTCCTTATGCTGAGTGGTGCAGCGGCAGTTGTGGCAATAAAACGTCGATAACGCGCTATGCGTATCATTACCGACTGGCATCTTCACTCGCGCTTTTCTCGTGCGTGCTCTGCGGAACTCACGCTCGAGAATAACGCTCGATGGTGTGAAAAGAAGGGGGTGAATGTGCTCGGAACTTCGGATTTTACGCACCCATTGTGGTATCGCGAGCTGCGGGAGCAGCTCATCGAAGAAGAGCCGGGTTTG
Source organism: uncultured Gammaproteobacteria bacterium (assembly GCA_964625515.1). Classification (GTDB taxonomy): domain Bacteria; phylum Patescibacteriota; class Patescibacteriia; order UBA9934; family UBA9934; genus CAIKHN01. The sequence continues at coordinate 12,576 of CAZVBP010000009.1, read as the reverse complement.
TATCGCTTGCGTTCGGGTGCATTTTCAAACATGCGGTACATGATGACGGCAGAAGTTGCGCAGATGTATTCACGAGGCGGAAAGACACGACGCATCCACAATATTCTTTTTGCACCAAGCATCGAGGCGGTTGCAAAGATTAACGCATGGCTCGACGATGCAGGATTTAATCGTCGTGCAGATGGGCGCCCGATTCTTGGTATCGATTCGGAAGAGCTCTACAAACGGCTGCGTGATATCGACGAGCGCATCATCATGATTCCCGCACACGCATGGACGCCATGGTTCTCCGTGTTTGGATCGAAATCCGGGTTTGATTCGCTCGAAGAATGTTATGGCGAAATGACGCCGTATATCTACGCGCTCGAAACCGGACTATCGAGCAGTCCATCAATGAATCGATCGCTCTCCGCGCTTGATTCTGTGGTGCTGATTTCGAATTCCGATGCACATTCGCCACGAAACTTTGGACGTGAAGCAAACGTGTTTGAAATCGATCCCGCAAAGTTTTCGTACGATGAGTTTGTGCGGATTCTTCGTGAACGTGATGCAACGGCGTTCAAATACACCATCGAATTCTTTCCCGAGGAAGGGAAATATCATATCGACGGCTGTGCCGCATGCGGATTCTCATCGGTGCCCGAGGAAACACGTCGTATCGGCGGCGTTTGCCCAACGTGCCATCGTCCTCTTACGATCGGCGTCTCGTCGCGCGTGAACGATCTTGCCGATCGCGCGGCGCTGATGCTGCCCGGTCATGTTCCGTTTGTGTCCATTGTTCCGTTGCAAGAGATCATTGCAGAATCATTCGGTGTTGCATCAACTGCGGGGAAACGTGTGCAAACGATGTATGAATCGATGATCAAAAATATTGGAAATGAGTTCCACATTCTGCTTGATGCGTCGCACGGTTCGATTCGAGACGCATCGACGCAGGCTATCGCCGATGCCATCGTGCGCGTTCGCGAAGGGAAAGTGTCGGTTGTTTCCGGGTATGATGGGATCTACGGGAAGGTGAGAAGTTTGAGTGACAAAACATGAGCTTTTTCAAAGAATTATTGGCGTTGTGACAAGGAAGACTTCGTGATAGATTGGAAATATCTCCAGGTGACGGTGATTTATTTTCGCGGCACACTCTCTCGGAGATGAGGTGGAGGATCGCGTAGCATATTTGTATGCTCGATAAGAAAGATGTGAGCGTGTTAGAGGTGATGTTTGCCCAGCAGGAAAAGAAATACGGTCAGACCGTTCGAGAGCTGCACGAACGACTGGATAAGCTTGAGCAGAAAATAATGGGCGAGTTTTACGTTACGCGTGAGGCGGTGATTGATATCGTCAACACAGGAATTCATCCGCAAATCGATCGGTTGAATGCAAGAATCTTACGCCTTGAACGACATCAACTTCACGCACGATAACAAAAAAGCTTCGCGAATCTTAGCAAAAAACGGTTGACGAAACAGCCGTTTTTTGCTTTGATATGTTCACGATCACCAGCGATCGCAACCCTTTTCAGAGGAGGTGGCGCATGGCAAAAAGACATGCACCAAAGCTGCTTGAGCGCCCGCTGCTTCCCATTGGGTCGGCGGACGCAATCAGAGCGCTCAGAAACGCGATTCTTGCCGCAAATGGAGATGTCGATGCGGCGATGCGACTCCTCGCATTTCCCGCTGACAATCATCGCGTCCATAACGCGATCGCGTACCTCGCTCATGCACTTGCTGAAAGCGAGCCCGGGCCGATGGGGAAACTCCTCCGGGACCTGGGTGTATCGGAACGCGCGAGAAACGGCGTTACCGATGCGCGTTTTCCCGGCGCGGACTCCGAGGTGAGCGTAGGGGATCTCTTCATGGCGTGGCCCGTCGTGGGGACTCGCATGTCTGACCGAGAGATGGCTGCCATGTTGAGGCGATGGGATCTCACGCCATGTATGCCCGACAGAGTGATTCGGTGGGCAATCGCGAACCGAGATGTCGAAGGATCCCGTCCGCTCGTCGTTCTTGGTCAGGTGTGGGAGCACACACCGGGGAATCGGTTCGCAATCGTCATTCACCGAAATGGCGAGGGCGCACCGAGAGTCGAGCTCATGAGAGCAGAGGGCCCGTGGAACCATCGCTGCATCATCTTGGCAGAACGAGTGACGATCGGTGGCCAGCCATGAACAGCATCACAAAGAACATCGCCGTGGTCGCGCCGCTTTCGCAAGAAGGGGGCGCGACAATTGTTTCTGAGGGATTGAAATACATTTTGCTCGTGGTTTTGAGAAGGTTCGCGACGATATTGTCGATGTGATCGACCAAAACATTCAGCCACAACTCACAAGTTCGGTCAGTCGCATCACGCGCCTTGAGCGCAAAACGGTGTAGAATTCACAAAATATTGGCTAATATTCGCAATAAACGGTTGACACATTAGCCGTTTTTTGCTATACTACTTTAACGATCGACAGCGGTCGCAACTGGTAAACCTTACGCAGACCACTCCGGCCTTGTACGGGGGATACCATTCCGTGGGAGCAAACATGTCTAGCAAAAAGGCCTTCGAGATCGTCCGCAACCTCAACAAGACGACCTCGATCATCAACTGTCTCGCCGCAGCCATCGTGGAGGCTGGCGGTGATCCGGAGTCCGTGTTCGAACAGCTCGACACGGAGAAGCCCGACGTCGCTGAGGTGATGACAGAGGTGGGGCAGCTCCTCGCCACCCTCGCCCAGTGCCCGATGGCGCTGCTCCGCGCCGAGTTCGACGGAACATACTGGAACAAGAACATCACTGACGAGAACTTCCCGGGCGCAGACCCCCGGGCATCCATCGAAGGCGTTCGGCCGGTGAAGATCGGCAAGGCGTTCAACCGGGAAGAAGCCATCATCGCCCTCAGGGCCATGACCCCGCCCATGAGGCCGGCGCCGCTGAGCAAGTGCATCCGCTGGTGTGGGGCCAACCCCAATTATCAGCGCACACACTGGATGCTCTGTCTCGCACAGTGTTGGGTCGATCCCGGCGGGGTCGAGTACGTTGTGTGCTTCAGCGGCGATACGCAGAGCCGGAGCGCGTACCTCCTCGTTGCCGCGCGCCAGTGGGGTGCGAGCGATGAGGTTCTTGCCGAGCAGGAGTAAGGTCCTCGGAGCCTCGGCTTCTTGGATCGGCTCTCGAACACTCGGTCACTGGGGACTTGGTCGGGTTCGTCACGTTCCCTGCTGCCGCGTCGCTCGCAAGAGTCGGCGCGGTTTCCCTTTTTTAGATATACTTAGGGCGGAGAGTAGAATATTTGCGCCCCCGGTTACGGCTTGGGGCCGTCGAAATCTGGAAATCGTTGTTGACCAGAATGATCGTTTCGCACCGCGAACGTCAGCGTGTCGCTGCACATTTCCTAAACATAAACTCCTTGGTGCAATGCGCTGGTGGACTCAATCCCAAATACTATTCAGCCCGAAGAGTATTCGACGGGTGGTGATGCGGATGGCGCTTTGCACATGGCAAGAGTTGGGTCAATCCCGACGGGATCGAGTACGTTGTGTACTTCAACGGCGATACGCAGAACCGGAACGCGAACCTCAACGATGCCGCGAACCAGTGGAATGCGAGCAATGAGGTTCTTGCCGAGCAATGGGTTTAGAATACTGTTTCGGAAACCTCTGGCACTTCAGGGGTTTTCGTTTTCAGGGACGACATCCAGCTCCCGAGCATTTTTCCAACGCCGATGAGGGGTGTTGCGATGGACTGATACTTTTTGTGATCGAGGAGTTTGAGCTCCCATGCAAGCTGGAGAAAGAATTTTAATGCGTCGAATTTTGCGCTGGCACGCTGGATGTGTGGAAGTTTTTGTTCCCGCGATGAGTACGCGGCAAGTAAAATGTATTCAAGCGTTTCGCAGAAGAGTAGGTCGATTTTTGCACCAAGCGTGTATCGTGAAAGCCTGGGAATGCTCGTGAGCGCAATTTGCCATTCTTTATACACGTCACTCAACGTATGCAAAACAGGAATATTGTTACGGATGGTATCGGGGGGGGGTGAACATAGTCGTAAGATATTTACGGTGAAGTTTGAGGAAATTGTGTCCATGGAGAACCTGTTGTGTGCTTGGAAAGAATTTCTCGTTGGGAAACAAAAGAAGCCGGATGTGCAAGTATTTAAGGAAAATCTTTTGGAGAATATACGACTGCTTCATGAGGATCTCGTGAGTTATCGCTATCGGCACGAAGCATATTATCACTTTAGGATGACTGATCCAAAACCTCGAGACATTCATAAGGCGTCGGTTCGTGACCGACTGCTCCATCATGCGATACATCGGAAGTTGTATCCGTTGTTTGATCGGGTGTTTGCTGCGGACTCATTCTCGTGTCGGGTTGAAAAGGGAACACACAAGGCAATGAATCGATTTCGTCATTTCGCGCGATCGGTCAGCAGAAACGGGACGCGAACGTGCTGGGCGCTGAAGCTTGATATTCGAAAGTTCTTTGCGAACATCGATCACAGCGTACTGTTGTCGATTCTCTATCGGCGCATTCCAGATTTGCGCGTGATGTGGCTGCTTGAACGGGTGGTTTCTTCATATACTGGAATCGACCGCGATAAAGGTCTCCCACTCGGGAACCTCACGTCGCAGCTCCTTGCAAACGTGTATCTCAATGAGCTAGACCAATTTGTGAAGCATCGTCTTCGTGCAAAACACTACATTCGGTATGCAGACGATTTTGTGTTGTTGTCACATGATCGATTGTGGCTGGTTGAAAAACTTGAACGGATTAACGAGTTTCTCAACGAAACGCTTCATCTCCAGCTCCATCCGAAGAAGATTGAACTTCGAACAATCGCCTCGGGTGTTGATTTTCTTGGATGGATTCATTTTTTGGATTATCGGGTGCTACGAACCGTGACGAAATACCGGATGTTTCGTCGACTGACAGAAAAGCCCACAGAGCAAGTTTTCTCTTCGTATTCAGGATTATTACAGCATGGGAATGCGCGTCGCGTAACTGATAAGCTCGTGAATACGTACTGGATGTTTTGTGAGAAAGAATAAAACAAAATCCCCGCACGCTCCATGATCAGAATCTCCTCCTCGGAAACTTCTCATCAGGGAACGGCGGGGATGTTGCGTGACGCAATTACTTGCGGCTTTTCTTTGCGGCCTTTCGCTTTGCGGGAGCCTTCTTCGCTGCCTTTCGCTTTGCTGGAGCCTTCTTGGCTACTTTCTTTGTTGCTTTCTTTGCAACTTTGCGAGCTTTCTTCTTCGCTGCCATATATGTCACCTCCTTTCTTTTTTGAACGTGGAAAATATTTTCTCGCGTTCGATGTCATTACAGCGCGAACGCCGTAACGCTGATATTAGTATAGCAGTGATTTTTGTTTCACTACAGATTTATGTCACAAAACACATCGAGTTATACACAGCATCATCACGGAAGAATATTCACCGGCGTTCCAACATCACTCCACGAATAGATCCATGCAGAGTTTTCTTCGTTGGCATTCACGCATCCGTGACTCATCGGGTTTCCAAAATTGTTATGCCAGTATGCCCAGTGAATGTAAATGTGTTTGTCAATGCGTAAATTGTATTTCACATTCGGTACATAATAATTTCTTGGATCACCAACGCCGAATGACCAACGATAGGTGTGATACAAAAGTTTTTCTTTCACATCAGTTTTTCCAAGCGGTGTGACGTACCCTTTCTTTGCGGTGGACACAAGGAACGAATGCACGGGAACCCCGTATTCATAGGCTGTTAAGCGTTGTTGTGCAATGCTCACGCGAATGGATTTTGCACTGCGATCATCGTTCATTCGTGACGATGTTGCTGCGAGCACAAGATGATTATTGTGATCGATTGTTGTCGCAGCAATCGTATGACGTGCGTCACTTGCGAACGGAGAGATGGATTGCGTTGTTGTTCCAAGGAGCGACACGATCGGCGGTGAGTTCCCGCCGGTGGTGTATCCATACGTCCCTTGGATTGGAACAACGAGCGACGCATCGTCGGCAAAGATTTGCGTCTCGCGCAATGCGAGGGTTTGCGTGGTTGTTTCAAATTCCCATGTGCGGAGCGTGGGAACATCGTAGCCCATCGACGTGGTGACAATTTCGTCGACACCGTCATGATCACGATCGGTGAGTGCAATATGTGCGCCGGTATTTTTCGTGCGGTCGTCAGCAAATACTTCTGCGAGCATCGTACCCTCCGCAGAAAATACTTTCACATGTGGTCCACCGCTGAGTCCTGCACTCACGACAATGTCATCGATTCCGTCATCGTCGATATTTCCGCACGCAACATTTACTCCACCAAGAAATGACGCATCGAATGCAAAGAAGCCGGGATACTTTGGCGCCCCCATGTTTGAAAAGATTCGAACGTGCGGTCCGCCGCCCCATGCTGCACCGGTGACGATCTCCGTGGTGCCATCGCCGTCGACATCACACGCCGCAACATTCACACCACCACGATAGCCAACATCGTACGCAAGGAATGAACCGATGAATGATCCGTCTTGTCGAAAGATGTGCACCGATGGATCTGCATCTTCTCCCGCGCCCACGAGAATCTCGGCAATGCCGTCGTGACCAAGATCGCGTGATGCAACGCTTTGAATGGTCGCGGTCTGATCAGAGAAGGGGACGAAGACGGTCAGCAATTCTCCCTGTTCATCAAGAATGCGAACATCTGCCGCAGCCGCTAATACAGCACGAGGTGCGATGGCAGAAATAACACAGAAGAGCAGAGCAATGAAATACCGGCGCATAGATGCGATCAGTATACCGTGTGCGGGATGACGGTTGCATTGCAAATACAAAACACACTGTCGCAGGGGCAGTGTGTTTTGTGGTGGACCAACAGGGATTCGAACCCTGGACCCCCTGCTTGCAAAGCAGGTGCTCTACCAGCTGAGCTATTGGCCCGAGAACTTCACTCCTTCGTCTATTTTCGGTTTGTCGCTGCGGAAACTCGCTCATCGTACTATGGGTACGTCTCGCGAGCTTTCCTTGCTCCGCACCGAAACTAGCCTGAAGGAGTGAAGTTCTAGGAACGGGAGAAGAGTATCAGATTCAAAAAACAAGGTCAACGGAATGGATTAGTGGATTGCGTTTTCTGGGGATTCGCCGCGTAAAAACTGTTCGATATTTCGCGCTAGTGTTCTGCTCATTCCCGCACGGGCGGTGACCGTAGCGCTGCCGGTGTGCGGGGTGAACACCACGTTGGGGCAGGCGCGGAGGCGAGCGGCCACGTTGGAGTCGACCGCGAGATTCGGCTCTCCCTCAAACACATCAAGCCCAGCGCCAGCGATGCGCCGAGATTCGAGTGCGTCGATAAGCGCCGAGGAATTCACTACAGCGCCTCGTGCAGTATTGATGAGAATCGCGCCCGGTTTCATGAGCGCAAACTCCGGTGCATCAATGAGATGGCGTGTGGACGGGAGGAGCGGTACGTGAAGACTGATCACGTCTGATGTACGCAGCAATTCATCTTGGGAAACGCATGTTGCCTTGCATGTGGATTCGAGGTGTTCGTTTGTTTTCACGTCGCAGTATTGTACGTGCATGTTCATGCCGTATTTCAGCATGTGTGCAAACGCGTCGCCAATCGCGCCACCGCCGACGATCCCCACGGTTTTTCCCACGATGCTCATGCCAAGATTTTGTTCTGGCCCCCAGCCCGAATACGTTCCCTCACGCGTGGCGCGATCGTGCTCCACCACGCGTCGTGCAACGGCAAGGGTGAGTGCAAGTGCGTGTTCCGCCACCGATTCCGCAACGTATGGTGACGGAGAGTTGGTGACGACAATGTGACGTTTTCGCGCGTCTTGAAGATCGATATTATCAAACCCCACTGCGTAATTTGCGATCATCTTCAGTTGCGGCCCCGCAGCATCGAGCACAGACGCGTCGATGCAGTCGGTGAGCATGCACACCAAGATATCCGCCCCGATACTCCCTTGAATGAGCTCTGCTTTCGTGAGGATCCGATCGTGGGGTGACACATCGACGATCACACCAGGGAGCGCGCGAAGCAATTCAAGCGCGGGGGAGGGAAGGTGACGGGTAACAAAGATGCGTGGCATACGCCACCAGTATATTCCAAATCAAAACGAGGCGTGAGCCTCGTGATGATGAATATCGATTTTACTTTACCGTGGACCAGTCCAGAGAGTTCTTCACAATTTCCCATTCCGCATTTGTTGCGCCGTCTTCTTCTCGGAAGGTGAGTTCGATGTATTTCGTTGCGTTCAAGAATCTCACGATATGAAACGGTCCATTGTGCCCACCAGCGGCATTTTCCGCAGAGACACCATCGATGGTGATGAGTGTCATTCCAGGTGTGGAGGTGTTCTTCGTCACCGCAATGTTGGTGTATTCTCGATCGTCCGCTTTTGATTGTTCAACGTAGTATGCAGTGATTGCATCAGGCTCCATGAGGTCAGCTTTTTCCATCATCATCGCAGTGATGCTGAACGATGGCGGATTGCGCATTCCTCCACACTCCCGACATGTTTCATAAATTCCTTTCACGGAGCGAAATGTTGCCAAAATTCCTTCATCAAAAACTCCAGTGCTCCATTCCGCGGTCCATCCAGTTGGTAATGTGAGTGCGGGGAGTTTCCCATCGGCATCCACGGCATTGAAAATATGCCCAGTGACTTGGGAGCCTTTCCCGTCGTTATCACCGTCCGGTAAACACGCATCAGAAATACGGGTGAGGTTGGTGGTGATGCCGTTCATTGCACCGTTTTGGCATGCGAGGGCAATGCTCGATTGTGAAATCGATGGCTCGGAGGACTTTGTGAGTATGAGGCCAACGGCGATCATGGCAAAGACCGCAGTCCAAACCAAGAGAATGAGGATCCAGATATGAATCTTGCTCGCGGGAGCCGTTCCAGTTTCCGGTGCGTATTCGCTCGTCATATTATTGCGCAATCGTGTTGCTTTGAAGAATGGTGGCAATTTGAAGCACGGTGAAGCTCATCAAGAGAATGACGAGTGCGGCGGCAGCCGCGAGGAGCACCGTCATCCATGCATGCGGATGACCGTGATGATGGGGAAGGCGGGTCATAGTTTACGAACGCGATATTGTGCAAGCGCAGATGGCGCTGGCCATGCGGGGAGTATACCAGCTTTTGCACCAATCTTTTGAACAACGCCTTCCGCATTCATCGTGCCAAGTCGAAGCGCATCTTCCACGCTCATGTTGCGAAGAATTGCCGCACAGAATGCAGAGCCAAACGCATCGCCGGCGCCCGTGCGTGAGATGGATGGAACATTTTGCGTGCGGCAGTGCCACGTTGCCTTGCCTTCGTTGGCGTATGCGCCATTGTTGCCGTCGGTGATCACCGTGATGGTGCCAGGGAGTGCAAGGAGTTCGCACAGCGCCTTGGGGTCGCGCACCGATTTTCCCGAAAGCAGTTGTGCTTCTTCCAGATTGAGGAGGAGCACACGCGCAAGCTTGCGAATAGGATCGAGTCCGCGGCCTGTTTTGAGCTCCGATTCACCGGGATTCCAGAAGAAAAGTGCGCCTTTTTGTTTGCATGCTTTGGCAATAGAAAGCGCGAGTGGAACATTCCCGCCAAGTGACGTGAGATACACGGCCGATGCGGTGATTTTCGTGACGCGAATATCTTTCTCGGTGAATTGCGCACTTGCACCGCGATAAATAAGAATGGTGCGTTCGCCATTTTCGGCCGTGAGGAGTGTGCTGTATCCCGTCGATTCTGTTTTGCTCGTGACGATGTGTTTCGTGTCGATCTTTCGTGATTCGAGGTCGGCGAGTATTGCTCGCCCCGATTCATCGTTCCCGATTCTGGCAATGACCGATGTGGTGAATCCCAAGCGTGCAAACGTTACGGCGGCATTCGTTGCGCCACCGCCAGTGCTGTGCACGATGTCGTCAACATCAAGCTTTGCCCCAAGCGTGACACACCCCGCCATCTCGTCCCGTTTCCCCGGCATCGGCATCACCTTGAACGCTTTCGAAAAAAGAAACACATCGCGTGTTGCCGAGCCAATGGTGAGAACGGTGGGGGAGGAGGGCATAGGGTGCGCAATCAGATGGAATGTTTGTTCCACGTGCGGATACAGCGAAGATAGTTTTTTGCGATCTGTTCTTTTGCTTGAGCGCGGGTGATTTTCCCCTCGTGAAACTTTTTGATTGGCTCGAAAAAGATGGTGCGGCCAATGGCGAAGCCGTCTACCACGCCGCTTTTTGCTGCAGTGATGATCCACCGCTCCACCTCAGGGAGTGCTGCGCCGCGGCCAAGAAGAATCATCGGTGCGCGAGCAACGGCATCGAGCTTTTGCCACGCACGAGCACTTGGCATCGGCTCAAGCTTCCAAAGCGCCGGGTACACGCCGTGTGCGTGCATGTCGCGAATCATTGTCGTCGCCATGGTGAGCGCGGACTTTTTTCCTGTGAGGAGCGGCTCAAGCATGAGGGGAATGCCCTCATCCTGACAGAATACCGACAGTGCCTTGAGTTTCGTCATTTTCTCTTCGTTGAGATCATCATCGCCGATGGTGTACTGCACGAGTGCTTTTGCATACGTTGGCGCTTGTTCCACGAGCGCCCGTCCAAATCCTCTGCCGTGCACAAATGAGAATGTACTTCCGCCGCTTTTCTCGGTGGAGATTGCGCAAAAGACCCCAAGCGCCTTGGCTTTTTTAATGACGGCACTGCCAAACTCTTCATCGATCAAGATGCCAAGCTCGCCGAGCGCCGATCCTTTCTGATGCGCCAAGAGAAATCCTTCAAAGATAAGGTTCTTCAGCGCGACGATCTTTTTCGCGATTGCAGGGCTTGGCGGATATGGCACGGCAAAGAGCTCGTGCGTGAGTCCACTGCGATGATCGAACGGAAGAATGAACAGCGGTTTCATACCCGCTGAGTATACCGCGAATGACGTGAGAATTACTCCAAAGCGAAGCTTCCGAGTAAAAAGATTCGAAATTGTTGGCGATAATGACGAAAAAGAAATTCGGACGCTAAGCTTCCGAGTGATCGGAGCTTCCGATTGTGTACACGTACCACGGCACGAGCGCGACGCCGGTAATGGTTTGCGTGGGGGTGAGGGTTTCGTACGGCCAGGCCTCCACGGCCACAATCGTGCCCGGGCGTACATCGCGCGTGAGTTGCGCAAAAAACTTCGGATACGCTGTTTTCATGAGGAATACGATGATCACGTCGGCATCGGCAACCGATTTGCGAAAGAAGTTTCCAAATCGCAGATGCACGTTGCGATAGCGTTTCGGATGCGCCCATTTTATGAGCGTTCCGATGAGGAGGGGGAGGAGCGCGACGTCGTATCCAATGCATCGCGCGTTCGGATATCGGTCTGCAACGGCGAACAGGATTGACCCGCTCCCGCATCCAAGATCGTAAACAGTTGCATCGGCTTCGATGGGGAGATTATCGAGGAGCAAGTCGCGCTGTTTTGTCAATGTGGGCACCCATGGCGCTGCTAAAAGCGCTCCCCATGCGAGCGTGCCAAGAAAAAGCATTAATGGGAGCAGGAGAAGTGGATGCACACGCTATCGACTGAGCATTGCAAGGAGTTGCGATTCCTCGCTTGGCGTAAGATGGCGCCATTTTCCCGGCGGAAGGCTGCCAAGCTGGATGTTCATCACGCGGATACGTTCCAAACGCTTCACGTTCACGCGCATTGCCTCACACATGCGGCGGATCTGACGATTGCGCCCCTCCACAAGTGTGATCGCAAACGATGTATCGCCGAGCTTGGTTACTTTCGCGGGCAACGTTTTTCGTCCCATGATCTCAACGCCGGTGGAAAGCGTGTGGACGAATTCCGGGGTGACGGTGCGATCGATGGTGACGACGTACTCCTTTTCGTGTTTGCCCTCCGCACGAAGAATCTTGTTCACGACGTTGCCATCGTTGGTGAGGAGAATAAGGCCAGACGATGCCACGTCCAGGCGCCCAATATGAAACACGCGATCGGGGTAATTGACGGCCTCAATGATGTTGTCTTTTGCGGTTGGGTCCGACGTACAGATAATACCGATCGGTTTATGGAACGCGAGATATACATGCTTTTCCGGTGGCTTTCCAACAAGCTTGCCGGACACCACGATTTTTTCGCTTCCATTCACTTTTTGGCCAAGCTCCGCCCGCGCACCGTTGACGAGTACTTTTCCAAGTGTAATGAGCCGATCCGCCGCTCGTCGCGAGCACACGCCAGCATCCACCAGGTATTTATTGAGTCGCATTGGTTCCATATGGCCTGTATAGTAGACGAAAGACGGAAAAAGTGCTAAGATAACGGCGCATTCGCACGCCGAACAGCCCAGTTCCGGGCTTTTCGGAGAGGAGTATCACTGGCCACACGGCCACGGAGGACGCCATGACGCTCGAGGAATTGATTGCGGAGATCGAAAGGGCGATCGAGATCGATGACGATCGGGCGCAGCTGGCTGCGCTCCAGGCGCTTCGTGCCGATGCGGGACAGGTGGTTGCGAGAGTCTCGCTCCCAGATCGTGAGAGTGTGCGCAGCGCACTCACGCGTGGCAGGGGAGGAGATGCCCTCAAGATCCTTCGGGGATTGAGGGGCAGAGTCGCCGCCTGACC
>CAZVBP010000008.1:0-18722 GCA_964625515.1 uncultured Gammaproteobacteria bacterium | reverse complement strand
CCAATCCCAATCCGTGGCCTCGCCTGCGTTCCGTCCGCGTTCATTTCCATATGCGTCATCGCTGTTTGAATATCATGGATGATAGCGCAGAGTCACCACTGAAACCAAATCCCGCCGGGGTTCGGCGGGATTGGTGGTCGGGGCTTTGAGTGGTGGTGTATGAGGTGTTGAACGTACTCCAATTCGACAGTCTTTATGAAAGCTTGCATAATGCGGTCTTATGGAACTTTCATTTTTGTTTAAAGGGTTGATTTTAGGGTTTTCCGTGGCCGCGACATTTGGACCCATTGGTGTCCTTTGTGTGCGTCGAACTTTGTCGCACGGTCCATTGGCAGGTTTTGTTTCCGGTCTCGGAGCAGCGACAGCGGATTTGGTATATGGCATAGTCGCGGCGTTTGGCTTTGGTGCCCTTTCAAGCATTTTAATTTCGCAAGAAAAAGTTTTGCATGGTATCGGTGGTGGATTTCTGCTTTATCTTGGCGTGAAAATCTTATTCGCAAAGGCATCGACATCGCACAATGTGGATAAAGCGCATAGCTTGCGCGAGGATTACTTTTCCGTTTTGTTCCTCATGTTTACTAATCCTGGCCCAATACTCTTTTTTCTCGCGGTGTTCGCTGGGCTTGGTCTTACAAATGCTGCTGAAAATTACTTATCGAGTTTCCTCATCATCTTTGGTGTATCTGTTGGATCAACTCTCTGGTGGGTTATCCTTAGTGGTGCAACGCATTTCTTACGTTCCAGATTAACACCAAAAATATTGCAGGGTATTAATGTGGCCGCTGGGCTGATTATTATAGGATTTGCTGTGAGTGCTTTTGCTCAGGCGATTAAATAGATTGATGTAACGATACGATTTACCGGCCATATCTTTTTTTGAGAATGTAGTTGAGACTCGCGATTTCCGTTGTCGAATCGGATGCGGTTACCACTACCACCACAGGCCCACGCCACGTTGTTCGAAAACAACGCGGTTCCCAGCCCCGATGAAACAAAAATCTCCCCGATGGAAACCGAAGATACTTCGGCCACCATCTGGGGAGATATTTTGTGACACCGATATAGTAGTGATAACCACCACAATCGTCATAGATATTCAATCACAATTTCTGTGATTGATCAAGATCGCTATCCACAAACTTCCCACCTTTCGCGCAATTCGATACGATGTGCTCCATATGCAGTACGACCATAAGCAGATTGATCAAAAGTGGCAGAAACGCTGGGAAGATTCAGGAGTATTTCACGCCGAGACAGGATCGGCGAAGGAGAAATACTACGTGCTTGTGGAATTTCCGTATCCATCGGGTGCGGGATTGCATGTGGGGCATCCGCGGAGTTACACGGCGCTTGATATTGTGGCGCGCAAGAAGCGCATGGAAGGGAAAAATGTGCTGTTCCCAATGGGATGGGATGCGTTTGGATTGCCTGCGGAGAATTACGCCATCAAGACCGGTGTGCATCCGTCTATTATTACGAAACAAAACATCGATACATTCCGTCGGCAGCTGCAATCGATCGGATTTAGTTTTGATTGGAGTAGGGAAGTAGATACTACCGATCCCAAATATTATCGTTGGACGCAGTGGATGTTCTTGGAGTTTTTTAAGGCAGGTTTGGCATATAAGGCGAAGATGGCGATTAACTGGTGTCCCAAATGTAAGATTGGTTTGGCGAACGAGGAGGTTGTGGGCGGTAATTGTGAGCGGTGTGGGAATCCGGTGGAGAAGCGCGACAAAGAGCAGTGGATGATCGCGATTACCAAATATGCCGATCGTTTGCTTTCGGATTTGGAGACGGTGAATTATCTGCCCAAGATTGCAAAGCAGCAGGAGGAATGGATTGGGAAGAGTGAGGGTGCGGAGATTGATTTTCCGTTGGTGGCAGGGCAAGGGGCGGAGGGCAAAATAACAGTGTTTACCACGCGCCCTGACACGATTTTTGGTGTGACGTATGTGGTGCTTGCGCCGGAGCATGCGCTGGTGGCGCAGATCGTGACGGCTGAGCAGCGCGCGGCAGTCGACGAGTACGTCGGATCGGCGAAAGCGAAAACCGACATCGAACGTGGTGATGAGACGCAAGAGAAAACGGGGGTATTCACTGGTGCGTATGCATTGAATCCGGTGAACGGCGAAAAAGTTCCGGTGTGGATTGCGGACTACGTGCTTGGGCATTACGGCACTGGTGCGGTGATGGCGGTGCCAGCGCACGATGTGCGTGACAATGCGTTTGCGCAGAAGTATGCGTTGCCTCGCTGCACGGTGATCGAACCAGTGAGCGGCGAGCCAAATGGCAATGAATTCGAGAAAGAAGCGGTGATCGCCATTGTGCGCAACCCGCGAACACAAGAAGTGCTCGTGCTTGATTGGGGGCCACGACAAAAGAATTGGGGCGGAACGTTATTCGTGGGGGGCGGATTGGAGCCGGGGGAGACCGACGTTGTTGCTGCGGCAAAGCGTGAGATTGAAGAAGAAACGGGATATACCGATCTCGTCCACGTGCGCACGGCGCCGATTCGTGTTCACAATTATTTCTATTCCAACGTGAAGGATCGGCACGATTTAGCGCACTGCACCACGGTGTTGTTTGATCTGCAGTCGGATGCGCGCGGCGGTGCAGCGATGGATGCGGGAGAGCGGGGGAAGTTCACGACAAAATGGATTGCGGAAAAAGATGTCCCTGTACTTGTGAATGTGGACCATGCAGAGGCGTATCGCACGCTCGGTGATGATTTTGTGTATGTGAATGATGGATTCCTGTGCAATTCCGCAGCGTTCGATGGTATGCGCAGTGGCGACGCGCGTAATGCGATTGTTGCGCAGCTTGAGGAAAAAGGCGCAGGGCGAAAGAAGATTTCGTATCGATTGCGCGATTGGGTGTTCTCCCGTCAGCGATACTGGGGCGAACCGATTCCGTTGGTACATTGTGAAAAAGATGGATGGGTCGCGGTGCCGGTCGAACAGTTGCCAGTCGTGTTGCCGCCCGTTGAGAAATACGAACCCACCGATAACGGTGAATCGCCGCTTGCGAACATCGATTCTTTTGTGAACACCACGTGTCCGCAATGTGGCGGCCCAGCAAAGCGCGAAACGGACACGATGCCGAATTGGGCAGGAAGTAGCTGGTACTTCCTGCGGTACATCGATCCAAAGAATGATCAGGAGTTCGCATCGAAAGAAGCGCTCAAATACTGGATGCCTGTTGATCTCTACAATGGCGGCATGGAGCACACGGTGCTGCACTTGTTGTACTCTCGCTTCTGGAACAAATTCTTGTTCGATCGTGGTCACGTCCCTTGCGCGGAGCCGTACGCTCGCCGGCACAGTCACGGCTTGATCATGGCTGAGGACGGAACCAAGATGAGCAAATCCAAAGGAAACGTGGTGAATCCGGACGATATTGTGCAAGCCCACGGCGCCGACACGCTTCGTGTGTACGAGGTGTTCATGGGCCCGTTTGAAGAAGCAGTGCCATGGAGCACGAATGGTGTGATTGGTGTGCGACGATTCTTGGATAAGGCGATGCGCCTGCAGGAGAAGATCGCAGAGCGTGAAGATGTTGTAGTAACGAAGGCGTTGCATCGCACCATCGAGAAGGTTACAAAAGACATCGAAGGCTTTGGCTTCAACACTGCCGTTGCGCAGCTCATGATCTTTGTGAACACCGTGCAGGAAAAAGGCGCGATCACGAAAGAGAGTTTGACGCAGTTCTTGCGCGTGCTCGTGCCGTTTGCGCCGCACGTTGCGAACGAGCTTTGGGAGCAGGGTGGGGGAGAGGGATTCCTGGAAACGCAACCATGGCCGGTTGCCGATGCAGCAATGCTTGTGGACGACGAGATGACGATCGCGATCCAGGTGAACGGCAAGTTGCGCGCAACAATTACGGTTAGAGCTGACGCAAGCGATGAAGAAATCGTCACAAAGGCTCGAGCAGAAGAAAACGTGCAGAAATATCTCACGGGCGAGCCAAAGAAAGTGATTGTGGTGAAGGGAAAGTTGGTGAGTTTTGTGGTGTAGCGCTTTGTCAGGATCGGATCTCACATCAAATCCGTCACATCCATCTTGTGGCGGATTTTGGTTTTTATGCTAGCCTATTTGTGGCAGCGCACTCCGCGCTCGCCATCCTCACTCCTCGAGGTGCCTCGTGTCCCAGCCTACCGCTTCCGTGCCCAGTTCCTCCGATCCCATGACCTATGGAAAGATCGGGCGTTTGCTCGGTGTCGGAATTGTCGATGAACTTTCCTTGCGACAGTTGCTCGAGGTTGGTGTCTTGAACGTACGCGTCACCCGTTCCTCGGTGCTGATCGAGATCGTCGACAGCATCGTGATCGACAACTCGTCTGCACTGCCATGGTCTCAGCACCAACCTACCGTCTCCGACCTGCATGACATGTACGAAGGATGGTTCCAGCATCATCCGGATCAATGGGAGGTGATGGCCCTCAGGATCGAAAACGCTGATGGAATATCTCCGGAGTTGGTCACCGCTGCCCTTACCAGGCTACAAAAAAAGCCCGGTGTGGTGCAGAACTGCTTTTTCAAAAGGGCGCTGCGGAGAGCAGATGGTGTTCGTGAGCTCTTCGAGTTGCTCGAGTACGCTTCCACGGATGAGCAGGCACAGCATGTTGTGGAATACATCATGGCGCGGGACATCTCGTGCCTTTCCATTGCGGAACTTCTTCTCATGGCCCAGCGCACGAAGGAGTCCGTGATTCCTCTGGGTCTGAATCGCATGCTCGCGCATCGTGCGATGAGCTCACCCGACTGGAGTCTCGAACAGTTGTGTGCGCTCTACACGCTGTGCGTGAAGAGTTCGAAGGAAGAGCGCAGGGTGCGTTCGGTGATCACGCGCTGGAAGGTCAGCGACATGGTGGAGGGTCGCACGTTCGCGGTGTGCGGCACGATCCTCGACTCGGTTCCAGTGGGGTCGCCTCTCTGGAATTCCTGCCTGCGTGATGTCGACGACATGCTGCCCGATGTGGCCGCGCCGAAGGATGACGCTGCTCGACTGCGAGTGGCGGAGATGGCTGCACGTATTCGGCGCCTGGCGCTCCGTTTGGACGGAACCGTTCCGCCGCTTCAGCTCTACGCCAATCTCCTCGATGCGCTCGAGGAAATGGTGTCGACGCGAGAGGAGGCGATCTCCTACTGGCAAGCTGTCAGGAAGGACAGGGAGGAAGATCCGGACCGGTGGGCTCGTGCATGCACGCTGGTGCGGGAGCATTCCAAGGAGCCGGAACTTGAGGGAAGTGTGTCGGTTCCGGGGTGACGAGACGACGAACGAGAGGCCTCGAACCGTGCGATGGTTCGGGGCCTCCTGTAGTTTTTGGTAGAATCTTGGCATGTTGCGAATTTCTTGGTCGAAAAGTTGGGCGTTGTTTGCTTTCTGCGTTGGCGTGGTGAGCGGCGTTGGTATTGCATCATGGTTTGAGGGATTGTGGGGAGTGATGTGTGGGCTTTTTGTTGTTGGTATTGTCCTGGTATGTATATGGCGCAACACACCGATACATCGCGTGTTTTTTGTGGGGTTGGTGGTGATTGGGATGGCGATTGGTGTGTTTCGTGTGGGGATCGCGGGGCCGGGAGGAAACTCGGTGACGAATGATGTTGGGAGGGCCGTGACCTTGGAAGGCAGAGTAGTTTCTGTGGATTATCGTGATCACGGCGTGGGATATGTGGTGAACGCAGTGAGCGTTGATGATGCGCATCGGGCAGATCGCGTGATCATTGGCGCACCGATTTCGTCGCTCGCGCAGGTGGGAGAATATGTGCGTGTGTACTGTGTATTGCGTGAGCCGGAGCCTTTTGATGGGTTTGCGTATGATCGGTATTTGGCAGCGCGAGGGATTTACGCAGAATGCCGTACCGATGCTGCGCCGTTTGTGATCGACCGTGATGCGCGGGGGGTTGCGGACTATTTTTGGCAGAGCATCGGTGTGTTGCGGCATGGGATCGACGGTACCGTTCGGCAGATGTTGCCGGAGCCGCAATCATCACTGTTGTTTGGGTTACTCATCGGTGCCGACGATTTTTCTGATGTTTGGAAGACGCGATTTCAACAAACAGGCACGTCGCACATCGTGGCGGCGAGCGGATACAACGTGGCCGTTGTTGCGCAACTGGTGCTGCTCGTATTGGTGTCGCTTGGCTTGTATCGCAAACAAGCATTGCCACTCGTCCTCATTGCGCTCAGCGTCTTCGTGTTGCTCGCTGGTGCAGGATCAGCCGTGGTACGCGCCGGGGTGATGGGTGCGCTTGCACTCATTGCTCGGCACGTGGGGCGACACACGTCACCACGAAACATTCTTGCCGTGACGGTGGTCATTCTCCTTTTGTTGGAGCCACGTGTGCTGCGCGATGATGTGGGATTTCAGCTGTCGGTTACTGCCACACTCGGCCTCGTGCTCCTCACCGATCGCATCTCGGGTGTGTTGAAAGGAGTGCCAACGGCGTTTGGCATTCGCGAGTCGCTTGCGAGTACGCTTGCTGCAACACTCGCCACGTTGCCGGTGCTCGCATGCTCATTTGGTACGGTTTCCGTCATTGGGCCAATCGTCAACATGATTATTTTACCGTTTGTGCCGTATGCAATGGCGCTCGGCGGGGGAGCGATCGTTGTTGCTGCGTGGTGGACCGATGCTGCGGTGTTCGTCGCGCTTCCTGCGTGGACGGTGTTAGTGACGATTACTGAGGGCATTCGTGTCGCTGCTCGCATTCCATTCGCACTCGTGACGATTCCGCCGATGATCCGCGTGGCGTTGAGCGTTGTGAGCATTACTGCGATCATTGCCGCCGTCCGCAAGATTCCACGATCGTATGCGCGAATGCTCGACGTGTGGCAGCCAAAGCAGATCGCGCTCCTTGTTGGTGTGCTCGTCATTCTGTTCGTCGGCCACATCACGCTCATCACGTGGCGATCCGGCCGGTTCACCATTGGGGCGACACACGTCTTTGTTGTTGATGTTGGGCAGGGCGACGGCATTTTTATTGACGGTGCGGTGCGTGATGTCGCGATCGACGGCGGGCCAACGCGACGTGGATTCACAGAGAATCTTTCATTGGTGCGGTTCCCGTGGGAACGTCACGTTGACGTTGTTCTCGCAACGCATCCGCATGCCGATCATGTGGTTGGACTGATCGATCTCTTGGATGCGTATTCGGTCGATGAGGTGGTGGTGAACGGCGTAGCGTATGCAGAAGCGGGGGAGGAGGCGCGTACAAATGCATCGGAAGGCAACGTGATCCATATTGCTGCCGGGCAACAGTGGGATTTGGGACATGGCACAACGATGAAGATTGTCTGGCCGCTTGATGCCGATGTGTCCGATGCGCAGCATGTTCACGATCGATCGATTGTGGCGCTCCTCACCGTGGGGGAGTCGTCGATGCTGTTTATGGGGGATGCGGAAACAGCGGTTGAATCGCAGATTGGCGACATCGGCCATGTTGACGTGGTGAAAGTTGGGCATCACGGAAGCGATACGTCGAGCAGCCAGGAATTTCTCTCGATGATCGATCCTGATCTTGCGATTGTGTCGGTGGGAACGGGAAATTCGTATGGGCACCCAAGCCCGTTTGTGCTTGCACGGTTCACGATGCTTGGCACGGAAATACTCCGGACCGATGATGCGGGGACTGTTCGCGTTGATCTTGATCAAAACGGTGTTCGCTGGTACCCTTCCCGCAAACATTAGCCCAATTTCTTATGGCAGACTTGCAACGTTCCCTCGTTCTCTTAAAGCCTGATGCAATCCAGCGCGGCATCGTTGGTGAAATTCTTACGCGATTTGAACGCGTAGGTGCGCGCATGATCGGCTTGAAGATGCTTGTGTCGGACAAAGACACCGCAGCAAAGCACTACACCGAAGACTTGGCCATTCGTCGTGGCGAAAAAGTGCGTGAGATGATGATTGATCTTATTACCTCCGGCCCCGTGATCGCCATCGCGCTCGAGGGTGTGGATATGGTGGAGATTGTGCGTAAGATGATTGGGTCTACCGAGCCAAAGAGCGCGGCGCCGGGCACCATTCGTGGGGACTACGCGCATATTTCGTTTGGATACGCGGATAGTCGCGGTGTTGGTATCTTCAACCTAGTGCATGCATCGGGATCGCCCGAGGAAGCCGAGGTGGAGATTTCGGTCTGGTTCCGTCCAGAAGAGCTTCTTTCGTACGGAAAGATCGACGATCAATTCCACTTCCCGACAGCAGCGTAAACAGTCACTGTACAAAGCCACCGCAATCGGTGGTTTTGTGTTACGATAACGATGACCGACGGTTTCGTGATTTGCCTAAATCATTCGTGAAAGAGTCCAGGCAGCAAACGGTGTGATCACCGTGCGATCGGCTCCTGAATACGGCGCACACGCGGACTCAGCGCTGCCTCGTGCAGACATATGGCTATCAGGCCATTTCACGTGCACCGTCGGTTTCACAAAACGTCGGCATTTGGCCCATTTTCGACTCAGATCGTCGGAAACTCGTTCCTGCCTACCGGCAGGCAGGCAACGTACCATTAAGTACGTCTCACGAGCTTTCCTCGATCTTTCCGGCAGAGCCGGATCCGGCTTCGCCGGACATCGAAACTGGTCGCAAATGACGACGTTTTGTATTCGATCTCTTTTTCTTACATAATTTCACGCTCTCGAATTATTTCCGGTTTCCATCTACACTGTGCACAGTATGAAAACCATGAAGATCACTGGCGGAAAGCCGCTGAAGGGGAGGGTGCAGATTGCAGGGGCGAAGAATGCGGCATCGAAGATGATTATCGCGTCGATGCTCACGAGCGAGCCGGTCACGCTTCATAATGTGCCGCTTCAGCAGGAAACGGATATCGCGCGAGAGTTGGTGACGACGCTCGGCGCATCGGTCAGCCTGCATGACCATTCGCTCACGATTCAAACGGCACAGGTCGGTTCTACATCGGCGATGACGCTTTCTCGCAAAAACCGTCTCGCGATTCTGGCGCTTGCGCCACTGCTTCATCGTACTGGCGAAGGATTTGTTCCTATTGTGGGTGGCGACAAGATTGGTCCACGACCGGTGAATTTTCATATTGATACGCTTGAGGCGATGGGCGCAACCATCGAGGTTGATCCCGATGGGTATCGCGCGAAAGCGCCCAATGGATTGAAGGGCTGCGTGATCGATCTCCCGTATCCATCGGTGATGGCCACGGAAACCGCGATTCTTGCTGGAACGCTTGCGAAAGGGCGAACCGTTATTCGCAATGCTGCTATTGAGCCGGAAATCGTCGACCTGATCATGATGCTGCAAAAGATGGGCGCGATTATTCAAATGGGCGCAGGACGATATATCGAAATTATTGGTGTGGAGCGACTCTTTGGATGCGCACATACGATTCTCGCGGATCGCATGGAGGCGGCATCGTTTGGAAGTTTGGCGCTCGCAACGCGAGGAGAGATCTTTTGCGTGGGCGCTGTGCATCGCGACATGGTGACGTTTTTGAATGCGGTGCGAAAGATTGGTGGACAATACGAGGTTCACGAAGATGGAATTTTATTTAAGGGTGCTGAGCGGTATCACGGCATCCAGATTGAAACCGACACGCATCCTGGGTTCATGACGGATTGGCAACAGCCATTTCTTGTTGCGCTGACGCAGGCGAGTGGGACGTCGGTGATGCATGAGACGGTGATGCAAGATAGGTTTGGGTATACCGAGGTGTTGCGCGCTATGGGGGCAGACATTACGACGTTTGAAAATTGTCTCGGCGAAGTGTCGTGCCGATTTAAAGACCAGAATTATAAACATTCCGCGGTGGTGAAAGGGCCGTCAATGTTGCACGGAACTGCGATGGAGGTTCCGGATATTCGTGCCGGGTTGGCATATGTGATTGCTGCGCTTGTTGCGGATGGGACGTCAACCATTACTGGCGTGGAGCATTTGGAGCGAGGGTACGAGGATTTGTTCGGGAAGCTGCAAGCAATCGGTGCAGATCTATCGCTTGAATAAGTATGGTATTCGATCTCTTTTTCTCTGCACCAATGCTCGCCCTCGTGTGGCTTGCTGCGCTCATTATCGCGCTCACCGTGCATGAGTTTGCGCATGCGCTTGTGGGGAAATGGCGGGGCGACAGTACCGCGGAGCATTTGGGACGGTTGACGTTGAATCCGCTCTCGCACATTGATCCGCTAGGGTTTCTTATGCTGATCACTGTGGGCTTTGGATGGGCAAAGCCGGTGCCGTTTGACCCAAGAAATCTTGCGTCGCCACTACGCGACGGTATGTTTATCGCCCTCGCGGGTCCTGCTGCGAATTTGGTGATGGCGATTCTTGCCGCAGTGGTCTTCCGTGTGCTGATGAGCACGAGCGGGATCGGTCTTGATTCGATGCTCGGTGCGTTTCTTGTGCTCTCGGTTCTCGTGAACATGCTCCTTCTCACATTTAACCTTATTCCAATTTATCCCTTAGACGGGTCGAAAGTGTTGGACGTAGCGCTTGCGGGCACTCGGTATGAAGGTGTGCAGCGTTTTCTTGTGGCGTACGGCCCACGCATCATGCTTTTTGCGGTGATCGTGTCGATTCTTACCCCGTATAGCCCCTTTTTCTTTATTCAAATCCCTTCCTATTTCCTTTGCGACCAAGCGCTCGGCGCTTCGTGCGGCGGCCTGCTCGGCATCTATTTCGGTGGGTAGGCGTGAAGACGTGCGATGCCTATGGTCGGGCGCTTCTGTTTATACCCGGCGACGGTTGACCCCTTTTTTCGCTTATGTTAGAGTCTCGTCACTTTAAATCATGTATTAGGGCTTACTCATTTGCGGCGAGTTTGGGTGCGCGACGAGCAAAGCTCGTGAGACGTACTTAATGGTACGTTGAACGAGTTTGCGATGGCGCAAGGCCAAAATCGACCGAAGGAGTAAGCACTACTTATGCCAACAATTAATCAGTTGATCCGAAAAGGGCGAACAAAAGCAAAGGTGAAGAGCAAGTCTCCCGCCATGCAATACACGCTCGACTCATTGCATCGCAAGCGCACCATCCTGAGTAAGGGCGCGCCATTCAAGCGCGGCGTGTGTGTGAAGGTGACCACAATGACGCCAAAGAAGCCAAACTCGGCGTTGCGTAAAATCGCGCGTGTTCGCTTGTCGAACGGCACTGAAGTCACTGCGTACATCCCTGGCGAAGGCCACGGATTGCAGGAGCACTCCATTGTGATGATTCGCGGTGGGCGTGTGAAAGACTTGCCAGGTGTGCGCTACCACATCGTTCGCGGTCGCTATGATGCAACGGGCGTGGAAGGTCGCAACCGCGGTCGCTCGCGCTACGGAACGAAGCGTCCAAAGGCCGGTGCAAAGAAGAAGTAGTTCGTCAATTCAATTTATTCAAGACGTTGAGTACCACGAACCACGTGGGAAGAAAGCAACGTCGCCAAAACGAAAAATAATATGCGTGGTAAAAGCGCAACAAAGCGCGATCTCGCTCCTGACGCAAAGTACGGGAGCGTTTTGGTCGCCAAATTAGTGAATTACGTCATGGAAGATGGTAAGAAGAGCATCGCACGCGGAATCGTGTATGATGCATTTGAAATCATTGCATCGGAAACAAAACAAGATCCTTTGGAAGTTTTTGATACCGCAATCAAGAACATCACTCCTGCTGTTGAGGTGAAGTCGAAACGTGTTGGTGGTGCAAACTACCAGGTACCAATGCCTGTTCGTGGCGATCGTCGCTACGCATTGGCATACCGTTGGATTCTCGTGGCGGCACGTGGCAAGAAAGGACGTCCAATGTGTGAAAAGCTTGCGGAAGAGCTTATTGCAGCATCGAAAAATGAAGGAGATGCAGTGAAGAAGAAGAATGATGTGCAGCGTATGGCGGAGGCGAACCGCGCCTTTGCTCACCTCGCTCGATAAGAGGCTTCCTTGTTTGGGCGATTTCGGGCTTGCATCATCGCAAACTCGTTCAACGTACCGTTAAGTACGTCTCACGAGCTTTGCTCGATGCGCACCCAAACTCGCCTCAAACAAGAAACCCTCAATACTTTCTCTACATAAATCACTATGCAACGCGATTATCCATTGGAACGGGTTCGGAATATCGGAATCATTGCGCACATCGACGCAGGGAAAACAACGACAACCGAGCGTGTGCTTTTCTACACTGGAAAGAAGCACAAAATTGGTGAAGTGCACGAAGGCGAGGCGACCATGGACTGGATGGAGCAGGAACAGGAGCGCGGAATCACGATCACTGCTGCTGCGACAACATGTTTTTGGAAAGAGCACCGCATCAACATCATCGATACTCCTGGCCACGTGGACTTTACCGTGGAAGTGGAGCGTTCACTCCGCGTGCTTGATGGAGGTGTCACGGTGTTCGACGGCGTTGCTGGCGTGGAGCCACAGTCTGAGACGGTGTGGCACCAGGCAGACAAGTACAAAGTTCCTCGTATTTGTTTCATCAACAAGCTTGATCGCACTGGCGCAGACTTCTATAAAGACGTGGATGCGATTCACAAGCGTTTGGCGCCGAACGCATACCCAATTCAGCTTCCCATTGGTGTTGAGGCGGGTTTTGTGGGCATGATCGATCTCTTGCTCCGCAAAGCGTTCATTTATAAGGACGACATGGGCAAGGTGGTGGAGGAGATCGATATCCCAGATGAGTACAAAGAGAAGGCAGAGGAGTATCGAAAGAACTTGGTGGAGGCTATCGTTGCAGAAGATGAGTCGCTCATGGAGCGCTTTTTCGCCGGTGAAGAAATCAGTGTTCCAGAATTGAAAGTAGCACTTCGCAAGGGCGTTGTCGCGTTGAAAATCTTCCCAATCCTTTGTGGTTCCGCATTGAAGAACAAAGGTGTTCAGCAGATGCTCGATGCGGTCGTTGATTATCTTCCATCGCCACTTGATGTGCCGCCAATCAGCGGTTTCAATCCTGATGATCACGAGGAATTGATTGAGTGCCCACCAAAAGACAGCGCACCATTTGCCGCATTGGCATTTAAGATTGCTGCCGATCCGTTTGTTGGGAAACTTGCGTTCTTCCGCGTATATTCTGGTTCAGTGAAGGCCGGAACGTATGTGTTGAACACCGCAACGGGTGACAAGGAGCGCATTTCGCGCATCGTGCGGTTGCATGCGAATAGTCGTGAAGATGTGGAAGAAGTGTTTGCTGGTGAAATTGCGGCAGCCGTTGGTTTGAAGAGCACGGCGACTGGTCACACGCTTTGTGACGCCGATCATCCGGTGGTCCTTGAGTCTATTACGTTCCCAGAACCGGTTATTTCGCAGGCGCTTGAACCAAAGACAAAGAGCGACCAAGAAAAGATGGGTGTCGCATTGCAGAAACTCAAGGAAGAGGATCCAACGTTCCATGTTCACACCGACCAGGATTCCAATCAAACGATCATTGCCGGTATGGGCGAGTTACACTTGGAAATCATGGTGGACCGCATGAAGCGTGAATACGGCGTGGAAGCAAATGTCGGTCGTCCACAGGTTGCATATCGTGAGACGATCCGCGGTTCTGCAGAAGGAGAAGGAAAGTATATTAAGCAGTCTGGTGGGCGCGGTCAGTACGGACACGCATGGTTGCGTGTTGAACCCAACACGGATCCTGAAGCAAAGAACTTCGAGTTCTTTGAAGAGACCAAGGGCGGCTCTATTCCTCGTGAATATATTCCTGCCATCGAGAAAGGTGCGCGTGAAGCAATGGATCGCGGTGTTCTTGCTGGCTTCCCGCTGATCAACATCAAGGCGACGGTATTCGACGGCTCGTATCACGATGTTGACTCCAACGAGGCAGCGTTCAAAATGGCGGGCTCGATGGCGTTCCAAGAGGCTGTCAGAAAGGCGCAACCAGTTCTCCTTGAGCCGGTGATGAAGGTGGAGGCAGTGACACCGGACGAGTTCATGGGTTCTGTGGTGGGCGATCTGAATAGCAAACGCGGGCAGATCCAAGAAATGGGCGATCGAGGTAATATCAAGTTTGTGAAGGCGCTCGTTCCGCTCGCAGAAATGTTTGGCTACTCCACGGCATTGCGTTCGATGACCCAAGGACGTGCAAGTTATTCCATGGAGTTTGGTCAGTACATGGAAGTTCCAAACAACGTCGCGAAGGCAATTATCGAAGAACGTTCGGGGAAGTAGGTGATGAAGGCAGAGAACTTCCAATGCAAAACGACCTCGCAAGAGGTCGTTTTGCATTTATGAGGGGATTTTTGCGCAGGTCCACATGAGTTCGAACATCGTACGGAGGGTAATGGAGACGTCGCCACTCGTCACAAGAATGACGGAGTTTTCTTTGCGCGTCGTGACAAACGCAACGTCGTTTCCAAAGAGGAGCATCGTTGCGGGGATTTTTGCGTTGGACGGAAGGAATCGAGATTCACGGAGCTCGATGCTATCGCGCTTGATGAATCGTTTTGCTTCCGGCGTTTCAATAACGAGCTGACGACTACGAATGCCGAGTTTGAGTCGCTCATCGATAATGTGCTTGAGGAGATACGGTTCTTTGACGTAATCCAACATATGTACTCCGGTGGTGAGTAAACAGTATTCCTTGATGCCGGATCGAAAAATCTGTTGCCAGAATTGCTTGAATCCCTCGGTCCCTTCGTAAATTGTTACACCCACGGTTTTTGGATCTTGTGCCTGCAGTGCTTCAAAGAGGGGAAGAATTTCCCGAAACTTTTCCTGTCGATCCGCAAGATGTTGCATGAAAAGTGCGGGGGGATTTGCAACGAACTTTCGGCGGCCTTGCAGATTTTTCAATCGAAAATATCCGCGCCGACACAAGCTCTCGAGTGTTGGATAGATCGTTGTGCGTGGGAGCTTTGTTAATCGCGAGAGTTCGAGCACCGATGCTTCCCCAAGCTCGACGCCTGCGAGATACAGGAGCGCTTCTTTTTCGTCAAAACCAAATGCGATCAGCGCACGATTCAATTCCTTTGAGGATGACATATGCATACATCATCACGATAGCGTGCATACGAGCAAAGTCAATCTGTTGTCGTAATCGACGACAATGTTCAAATTTCTGTTGTCGAAACACACGACAGTTTCTCTCGGAGTTCCTTTGCTGTGGATAGATACTCAGCATAGACACAGCAACACGGAGGTGTCTCATGACTGGTGAACTCATGCTGTGGCAGTACCTCGCGGTGCTGTTCGCATGTCACAACATCGGTGACTTCGCCTTCCAGAGCCAGTGGATGGCGATGGAGAAGGGGAAGGATCGAGAGGTGCTCTTCTACCACGTGGTGACGCAGACGTCCCCCTTCATGCTGCTTGTGCTCGTGCCCAGCATGCATGTGACGGCGCATGGACTCGTCATCCATGCTGCGCTCCATGCGCTCATCGACTACCTGAAGGGGAAGGGGTACATCAAGAAGATCTGGCAGGATCAGCTCTGTCACTACACGTGTACGGTGGCAGAACATCTGCTCGGCCTGATCTGATCACTTCGCACTTCGTCACAACGACGCGCGCCGATCCTGACAACGGGGTCGGCGCTTCGCGATGAAATACGAACGACCCCGGCCTGCGTGGCTCGGGGTCGCGTCGTTGTCGTTCGTGTCAGCGTTGCCAGGTCACGATCCAGAGATTGTCGTGATTGTGGAGGGGGCTCGGGGTCTCCGCACCAAGTTCCCGATACCATCGAAGTAGATCGGGATTGTCGACGACGCCCCATACTGCGCCGTAGTCGCGTAGGATTGCTCGGATCGCTCGAAGCATTAGCGCGGTTCCGTTCCCGTCACCTCGATGCGCCGACCTGATCTGGAGGCAACTGATGTACCGCGCTCCGCCCGCCTCGAGGTTCTGAACCAACGCGATATTTCGCGGATCGATGAGTCGCTCGGGCGTTTCGGAAAACGTGAGTACGCTCCCGAGGAGCGATCGTGCACGATCATCGGTAACCAGCAGGAACGGTACGATCTCCTGTACTCCGATTCTTTGGTGCAGTTCTGCATCGACATAGGCGCCATTGGTAGCGTATCGGAGATCATCCATTCCCCTCAGCCAGGGAATTACCCCTCCAAATTCGGTCAATGTATTCTCGAGAATCATTGCGCCCGGCCTCCCGCGGAGGCTGACATGTTTCATATGCATGACGTGCTCCCGGTTGAGGTTGGCGGACAGCGGACGGTATCAATGGACCGAACCCTTGTCTATCCCTTGCCTTTCCCGCCATCTCTTCCTAAGATGGCTCTATATGGCGATCAATAACTTTTCTCGGCTTTTGCGACTTTCCCGACGAACGGGGGATCGGTTGATTGTGACGGATGAGCAGGGGGGAGGGGAGCCGCTGGTTATCTTGCCACTTGATGAATACGAAGCACTGATTGATGGGGCGCTTGGCCTTGATGAGGAAGCTGAGTATTCCCCGTGGGGAGATGTTGGGGAATCGCAGGAGGAGATCGCGAGCATCCAGATTCCGGATGGGGATGGGTTGTTCGATTCGGTTGCTGCGCCCGAGGAAGAAGAGAATCAGAGTGATGAGGTGGATGTGGATGAGGACGCGCTGAAAGCGTTGTGGGCACAGCAGGAAACGCCAAAAGATATCAAGAAAACCCAAGAACCAGAGAAGAAAGCGGTGCGAAAACAGGGTGATGGCGAGGAGCAATTTTACCTTGAGCCGCTCGACTAAAAGGACGTGAATAACAAGGCTTGCATGTTTTTTGCAGTTTTGCTACACTCTCGCCACCTTTTCTTCACGAAATTTACTTACTCACGCGTTTGGAGCTTCCGCCTGGAGCGCCGCGCGATAACTTCCATGTATGGCAGAACAGTTTAGCCGCGCCAAGCCGCACGTAAACGTCGGCACCATTGGCCACGTTGACCACGGAAAGACCACCACCACCGCAGCACTTTTGGCTGTTGGTGCTGCAATGGGAAACACCGCGCAAAAGAAGGGCATTGACGACCTTGATAAGGCGCCAGAGTCCAAGGCACGTGGTATCACCATTTCTACCGCACACTGTGAGTACGAGACGGCAAACCGTCACTACGCGCACGTGGACTGTCCTGGCCACGCTGACTACGTGAAGAACATGATCACCGGTGCTGCCCAGATGGACGGCGCGATCTTGGTGGTATCCGCAGCAGATGGACCAATGCCACAAACCCGCGAGCACATTCTTTTGGCGAAGCAGGTTGGTGTGCCATACATTGTTGTTTACTTGAACAAGTGCGACATGGTGGACGATCCAGAATTGATCGATCTCGTGGAGCAGGAAGTTCGCGATCTTCTCACGAAGTACGAATTCCCAGGCGAAACGGTTCCTGTGATTCGCGGATCCTCCGCAAAGGCCCTTGCAAACCCAACGGGTCCTGATGCAGAGCCAATCAAACAGCTTTTGAACGCGCTCGATGAGTACATTCCAGAGCCAGTTCGCGATTTGGACAAGCCATTCCTCATGCCAGTGGAAGATGTCTTCTCGATTGAAGGTCGTGGTACGGTGGTTACTGGTCGTATTGAGCGCGGTATTGCAAACGTTGGCGATGAAGTGGAAATTGTTGGTATTCGCGACACTGTGAAATCCACAGTGACCGGTATCGAAATGTTCAACAAGTCGCTTGATAAGGGTATGGCTGGCGACAACGCTGGTATTCTTCTTCGCGGTATTAAGAAAGAGGATGTTGAGCGCGGTCAGGTGCTTGCAAAGCCAGGAAGCGTGAAGCCACACACGAAGTTTGAAGCACAGATTTACGCTTTGACGAAGGAAGAAGGCGGACGCCACAAGCCATTCTTCAAGGGTTACAAGCCACAGTTCTACATCCGCACAACGGACGTTACTGGAGAAATCGAATTGCCAGCAGGAACGGAAATGGTGATGCCAGGCGATACCGTTAACGGTATTGTTACCCTCATCAACCCAGTAGCTCTTGAGGAAAAGATGCGCTTTGCTATCCGCGAAGGTGGACGCACGGTTGGTGCAGGTGCGGTTGTAAAAATTCTTGAATAACTCTTGATGCAAAACATGAAGGGAGAGGCAACTCTCCCTTCCGCTGTTTCCAAAACGTACCTTTGCTATGACTGATGCCGTGAAAACCAAAGAAGAAGTGAAGCCACGTATTCGGATCAAGATCCGAGCGTACGACCATAAGGTTATCGATACCGCGACATCCACCATCATTAAGACGGCGGAACGAAGCGGTGCAGAGGTCCTTGGTCCTGTGCCACTTCCTACAGAAATTCGTCGTTTCACGGTGAACCGGTCAACGTTCATCGATAAACAGTCCCGTGATCAGTATGAGATGCGTGTACATAAGCGTCTTATCGACATTGTGAACCCAACAGAACGCACCATTGACGCCTTGATGAGTTTAAATCTTCCTGCAGGCGTCGACATCGAAATTAAAATGTAAACTGCAGTGGGAACTGCGATGAGCACACCTCATGATGAGGCGGACTCGTCGCAGTTCCCACTGCAAACACTCCTACATCGAACCGAGAAGAAAGATCCTTTTGGAAAACCTTCTTGACGCTTCGTGCGGAGTTTGGGAGATCTCTTTTCATCAAAAAAACACCTGACATCAACGTTTATGTTCTGTTGTTTCAGGCTAGAAGCTATCATTGTCGATCACGAGATCGGGAAGGGTGCTTCTGGTTTTTTCGTTGAAAGGACCCTTATTCTTGGTTCCGCTACGCCACAGTCGCATGAACAAAATGATCATGAAGGTACTTCTCGGTACAAAAATCGCCATGACACAGATCTTCCGCCAGGATGGTGCTGTGATTCCGGCTACGCCCCTTG
>CAZVBP010000007.1:1439-19189 GCA_964625515.1 uncultured Gammaproteobacteria bacterium | reverse complement strand
GGCTTTATGCGCCCCAGGATTCTCTTTCCCACCGTACAATTTCTTTGCGATTGCTTTGTACATGATGTCGTACGCAAGCGTGGACTTGCCCGATCCCGACACGCCGGTCACACACAAAAAGCGTCGTAACGGAAAATCAACATCAATGTGCTTCAGATTATTCTCGTGCGCGCCACGAACCTTAATGACGCCTGCGTCTTTACTTCTTCGCTTCTTCGGCACCTCAATCATTGCGTCGCCACGAAGATACGCCGCGGTGCGCGATTTCTTGTTTGTGAAGATCTCCGGCGTTTTTCCGGCGGCGACCACATGACCGCCATGCTTCCCTGCACCAGGACCAATCTCGATCATGTAGTCCGATCGACGAATTGTGTCTTCGTCGTGCTCCACCACGAGCACGGTGTTTCCCAAATCGCGCAAATGCTCGAGCGTTTCAATGAGGCGTTCATTGTCGCGTTGATGCAAGCCGATCGTCGGCTCGTCGAGCACATATAGCGCACCCACCAAATGCGAGCCGATCTGCGATGCAAGACGAATGCGCTGCGCTTCCCCGCCAGAGAGTGTGCCTGCAGTGCGGTTGAGCGTGAGGTAATGCAGCCCAACGTCGAGCATGAATGCTAAGCGCGATTCAATCTCTTTCAGCACCGCACTCGCAATGGTGCGCTCGCGTTCGGTGAGCCCGAGTTCGAGAAAGAATTTCACTGCCTCGTCCACCGAACATGCCGTCACATCAACAATCGATTTTTCCCCCACAAAAACCGACAACGCCTCTGGTCGAAGGCGAACACCTGCGCATGTTGCGCACACCTCGCTCGAGAAGAGATCGACGGTGCCCAACCCCGAACACGCCGGGCAAGCGCCATATGGGCTGTTGAATGAGAACAATCGCGGTTCAATGTCGGGAAACGAAAACCCGCAATCCACACAGCTAAATTTTGACGAGAGCAATCGCTCTTCACCGCCAGGCAACAACGCGATCGCAAGTGACGATCCTTGGCTTAACGCCGATTCTAACGCTTCGTTCAGGCGTTGCGTATCATCTTTGCTCGGAGAAATGAGTGCGCTCGCCGGCAAGACGTCGATAACAACCTCAATGGTGTGCTGCTTGTAGCGCGACAACGTGATCTTTTCGCTGAGGCGATGAAACGTGCCGTCGATACGCACCTTGGAAAAGCCACTGTTGTACAGATCGTAGAGCAGTTGATAATACTCCCCCTTTCGTCCACGAATGATTGGCGCAAGAATGCTCACCTCGTCGCCCGTTTTCATCTTCGCGATGCCCGACACGTCGCGCACCACAATATCGACCATTTCGTCGACCGTTAATTTCTCAATCTTCGTGTGACAATTCGGGCAAAACGGAACACCGATGCGCGCATAGAGCACACGAAGGTAATCGTAAATCTCCGTGATCGTGGCAATGGTCGAGCGCGGGTTCCTCGAGTGCGCCTTTTGATCGATCGAAATTGCCGGCGACAATCCTTCGATCTCGTCGACGTCTGGCTTTTGCATTTGCCCCAAAAATTGTCGTGCGTACGCAGACAGTGATTCGACGTATCGTCGTTGCCCTTCCGCGAAAATCGTATCAAACGCCAAGCTTGACTTTCCGCTTCCCGAAAGTCCGGTGATACAAATCATTTGGTTTCGCGGTAAGGAAACCGAGATGTTTTTCAAATTGTGTTGACGGGCACCTTTCACCACGATGGAATCCAACATAGAAGATATTCAGAACTTTTCGAACGATTCTTTCGTTCCTGTACACACACGCGTGTCATCGATCCTGCGTATCCTTCCTGTGCAGCAATGCCCCGGTGCTTCACCGCGGACCTGTCACACGCGAGGTGCTTCATGCGAACGAGAAACAGTCATGCCCACTTATCAGCTCGGGTACGGAGGCGTGGCAGGGCACCGCGCCCCGCGCACCGTGCGCTGCCCCAGCGGATACCGCGAGTGGTGGCCAAGGCGACGATCGAGCGAAGCGCCGATGCTGCCAGCGGCCCCTTATCCGGTGATGCACCTTTCCGGCGCACCACGCTCGCCAACACCACGGGCATCATCACCATCACCACGCACACGTTCGCGCTAACCTGGCGGAACCTGTGGACGAGCGCGCGGCTTCTTCCGAGAGGCTGCGCGCGTACGCTTTTGCTCGAGCTCCTTCGATAACAATGCGATCTCGTCGCGGAGGATCGCCGCGGTCTCGAACAACAAGTTTGCTGCGGCCGCATCCATCTCCTTTTCTTTCTCCGCAATAATCTCTGCGATCTCTTTTGGCGACGCAGTGATTTCAATCGCGAGCACGTTCGATGTATCACGATCTCCATCCCGATCAAGCTCTGCGCGAATATCGTGAATGGTCTTCGTGATCGTTTGTGGCGTAATGCCGTGCGCAACGTTGTGCGCAATCTGAATAGTGCGACGACGATCCGTTTCCTTGAGCGCGCGCTCAAGCGACCCCGTCATATGATCCGCGTACAGAATCACTTGCCCGTTCACGTTGCGCGCCGCGCGCCCGATGGTTTGAATGAGCGAAACCTCCGAGCGCAAGAATCCTTCCTTGTCGGCGTCGAGAATTCCGATGAGCGACACTTCCGGAAGATCGAGCCCTTCACGCAATAAGTTCACGCCCACCACGACGTCGTACACGCCCCTGCGCAGCTCGGTAAGAATCGTGATGCGATCGAGCGTCTCCACGTCGGAGTGCAGATACGCAACACGCATTCCCTTCTCTTTGAGATACGTCGTAAGATCTTCCGCCATCTTCTTCGTGAGCGTCGTCACCAGCGCGCGCTCACCCTTGCTGATGCGATCCTCGATACGCTCGATGATGTCGGGTACTTGCCCCTTTGCGTCCTTCGACGGCGTAATTGGCACAACGATCGTTTCCGGATCCACCAAGCCCGTTGGCCGAATGATCTGCTCCACAATTTGTTCCGACGTTTCGCGCTCCACCGCGCCTGGCGTTGCGGAAACGTACACCGTTTGCCCGATGATTCGGTCAAATTCTTTGTACTGCAACGGGCGATTATCTTTTGCCGACGGTAAACGGAATCCAAAATCCACCAACGTATTCTTGCGCGCTTGATCGCCCGCAAACATGCCGCCAATTTGCGGAAGCGTGACGTGCGACTCGTCGACGATCGTCAAAAAGTCTTTCGGGAAGTACGACAACAACGTATGCGCAGGCTCTCCTTCTTTTCTCCCGTCAAAATGACGCGAGTAATTTTCGATGCCGCTGCAGTAGCCAATATTACGGATCATTTCGATGTCATACCGCGTGCGGCGCGCAAGCCGCTCGGCCTCAAGCAGCTTTCCTTCTTTGTCGAACGTTTGTAATCGATCGGCGAGTTCTGCTTCGATTGCGCGAATTGCGCGCTCGCGCTCTGCGCTGCTCGACATGAAATGCTTTGCGGGAAAAAACCAAGCATCCTCGGTGTTCTCGATGAGCTTTCGCGTCACTTTATTGAGCATGAAAATCTCTTGCACCACACCACGCTCAATGACGAGGCGATACACCGTTTCATCACTCGGCGGCATCACCTCAATCACGTCGCCATGCGCGCGAAAATGGCCACGCGTCAGATCGGCGTTGGTTCGCTCGTATTGCATCGCGATGAGCTGACGCAGCAGCTCCGCCCGATCGCATGGCTCCCCCACACGAATATGCAGCACCTCTTTTTGATAGTTCTCCGGCGATCCCAAACCATAAATACAGCTCACCGACGCCACCACAATCACATCGCGACGCGATAACAGCGACTGCGTTGCGGCGTGACGAAGCCGATCGATCTCCTCGTTGATCTGCGCATCCTTCTCGATGTACGTATCCGTGCGCGGCATGTATGCCTCTGGCTGATAGTAATCGTAGTACGACACAAAGTACGAAACTGCGTTCTCCGGAAAGAACTCACGGAACTCGCTGCACAGCTGCGCCGCCAACGTTTTATTGTGCGCAATCACGAGCGTGGGCTTTTGCACATTCTGAATCACGTTCGCCATGGTGAACGTCTTTCCCGACCCTGTAACCCCAAGCAACGTCTGCCGCTGCAAACCCTTTTCAATCCCCTCAGTTAATTCAGCGATCGCCTTGGGCTGATCCCCCGCGGGCTGGTATTTGGAAACAAGGTTGAAATTCATATAGAAAATATCCCTGGAGATGGAGCTCTAGGGTGGGGCGTACGAGATGCAATGGCTTTATTTTAGACTATTTTTGGTGCGCGACGATGACGGGATCGTCAAGACGTACTTCATGGTACGTCGTCGATACCGGCGAGGAGCAAGCCGAAAAGAGACAAAATAAAGTCATTGCAATAATACCAAACAGAATACGAACAGGCAACACATTGTGGATAACGCCGCAATGTATCTTTCGACCATTCCAGTTCCTCATTGAGCTTGTCTTCACCTCCAATTCATGGTTCTATTCTTTGTCCTTTGCGTACGTGCGCAACGGATCGCAACTCCGTTTCCATGAGGGAACCGATGACCACCGAATCGACCACCAAGCCCCTTCCTGTTCGCCCTGTCAGCTCGCAGCCTGATGACTTTATCGCTTGGATGAAGAAGCTCGGCGGGGAACCGCCGACGGACCCGGTCGCGCTCGGGCACTTCGAGCGCTGGCTCCGCGACCTGCACGACCTGATGTGTCGGGCAGTTGCACAGTCACGTCGACTCTCGAACGATCTGGAAGATCTCTGCGGTGAGTCCGATCCCGCCAAGGCAGATGACGAGAAGAGCAAGGTGCCAGCCTGCGTTCGTCGCGATAGGAATTACGCGCTCATCGTGGGCCTCGCCACACGAGTTGACGAAGCAGGTCTCCCCAAGAAGATACAGCACGCCCTGGAGAATGCAGGGCATGTGTACATCTATCACGTGATGCAAGCTGCCAACAGGAGATCGTTCAAGGTTCGAGGGCTTGGGAGAAAACTCCTTCCGCAGCTCGACGAAGGCCTCAAGAGGCTCCATCCTCGGATCGCCCTCGGGATGCCGATCAGCGATGTCCTGCTCGATGCCGTTCATGTGTGCATCGCCACGCAGGACAGGCGCTGAGGTCGCGGCGTCGACCGAGATCGATCAGCGCCACGTCACCCCACTCCCCACTCCGCCCATCGCCCTTCGTCCTCACTGGCCGCGGAGAAAGGGCGAGGTGGGAAGGGCGGAGGGCGGAGGAGGCCACGAGACACGCACGTCACCCCACGCGTCACGCGGGCCGCCTTCACCGGTAGCCCGCGTTTGCATTTCCCATCGACCACTTTTTCTGCTACGCTCTCCCGTCCTCTCCTAGGATATGGCACAATCGCCATGGCTCCTCGTTCCTTCACCCCGCTCGATCCCACAACCCGCACACCATCGGAAGCACCATGCCGTCCGCAAGAACTGGTTCTCTTCGCAAGAACAATGCCATCCGCGCAAAGCGTCGTGCAGATGTCCGCACGCTTAGCGCGTTGCCCTTGTCGCTCATGGACATCGCGCACGTCCTCGGGATTTCCTTCGGAGACGTCAAGAACGACATGACCTGGATGCGAAAGCAGGGGATCGCGATCTCTCACTCGCTTCGGCCGGTCTACTGCGAACGCGTAAAGCTGTGGCGGCATGCGTCCCTCAAGAAGCTGGCCAAGGACTACATGCCCTTCGCCACGCAAATTGCACGAACGCTCGACAGCACGCTGCAGCTCGATGCGCTTGAGGCGCGCGCACAAGCGATCATCCCCGAGATGCTGCCGAAGGTTGCGATGGGTCGCACGCCGCGCACGCCGCCAGCGTCGCCCAGGGCGACCAATCGTCATTGGCGGTTGCTCAACCTCGCGCTCAATGGCGGCCTACCGAACTTTGCGGATATTGAAGAACTCGATATTCGCGCAGAGCTCATCGTGCTCGGATCGTCGCCCAACAATCCGGAAGAGCTCATCCGGGATGTTGCACATCAATTCCTCCGGAAAGCGACCGCGGTCGCCGTTGCGGACGCGCAGCTCACAGAGGAGGTCGTGACCAGGATCGACGCCGTCATCGTCGCGCTTCCCCAGGTCAAACGCATTGTTCTGGAGGAATACTTGGAAAGTGACGGTGAAGTGGGCGTACTCACGGCAACGGCGGAGCAACGCAGCTGCAGTCGCGCCAACATCCATCGATTGTTTTGGGATGCGCTGTGGCAGATACGCACGTCCCTGCCTCAGTATCAGGACGCCCCAATCCCCAGGGCCACCATGGTACGGGGCGGACATACGCAATCACGCCGCACGTCGCCCTGATTCCCACCACGCCTCACGGGCCGCCCTCACCGGCGGCCCGTTGCATTTCCCCTTGGCGCCATTTTCTGCTACGCTCTCCCGTCCTCTCCTAGGATATGGCACAATCGCCATGGCTCATGGCTCTTTCACCTCCCCCTCTCTCCCACCCCAATCCTGGAGACAGCATGTCGTCCCTTCATACCGATGTTCGCCGCGCAGTGATGGTCGCCATTGCAACGCGTCGCAGCAAGATCCGATTGCTCTTTCCGCTGAAGGCGATCAACGCTGAAGATATCGCCCAGATCTTGGGCATTCGGGAAAGCGACGTGGGCAACGACCTCCGGTGGCTCCGCGAACACGGCGACACGGTTGTGGCGCCAAAGCCCCGGCGGACGCTGCGGCAAGTTGTCGAACTCTGGCAGTTGGCTATGCGCTTCGAGCTGCCGAGCGACGTCGCGCCCTACCGCGCGGGCATCATCGCGGCGATGGAGGAAGCGCTGAACCTTGTCGCTCTCGAGCAGCGGGCACGCAAGCTCGTCCCACGCTTGCTGCCTGGAGTCGCGGTCGCGCATGTGCCGTGCAGCCCGCCGGCGTGGGAAGGATCCACCACCGTGCACTGGCAGGTACTCTATCTGCTCACGGACACGGTGATGGCACACTTCCCGATCGTGGTACACACGCTCAACGTTCGGAATGAACTGCTTCACCTTCCCACGCCCATCCCCGTACATAGCGAAGACATCGCGCAGGCGCTCGCGCTCCAGTTTCTGGCGCGAGAAACGGAACGCACGGAATCAGATGCATTGCTCACGGAGCCGATGGCGGACGCTATCGACCGTGCGATCAAAGGGCTCAGCGAGGCGCAGCGAAGTGTGGTCATCGCGTACCTGAACAGCAGGTCGAAGACGGACGCACTCTCAAGGATCGCTCGGACACGGAGATGTTCACGAGAAAACACGAATCAGCTGTACCACTCCGGAATGGACAAGATTCGTGCGGCACTCGCTTCGCACATGTCGATCCTTCGAAAGAGCGGGCCTCCAGCCGCGGTCGTTCGACGACGTGAAAGAAACCATCGATACGCACGAGCCTGAACGCTACCACATCACCCCACGCCTCGCGGGCCGCCTGTCACAGGGCGGCCCGTTGCATTTCTCAAGCATCACCGACCCTCCATTCACCCTTTTCCCATTTCCTACTACACTACGCACATTCTATGCGCTTTCGACTGTTCCAAAATCTCAATCGATTACGCGTGGTAAACGACGTATGCCCGCTCCCCGGATTTCCGTCGCATGATCCGCATATTTGGAAAGGGATCGCGGCACGATCGTGCGTGCCGGTGATTGAACACGCCAACGGCTACACCGTCACCGACTTTCAGAATCGCTTCATCACCTGGCACCGTACGTTCACGAACAATCACGATGTTCCAATTCTTCCGTCGCACAGCATCATTCACGTGCATGAATGGATCCCGCCCACGTATCCTTCAAAAGCAGCGCGCGATACCCTCAAGAACACTGGTCGACGATTCGTGCAATTCTCCATGAATCACTTTGAAGCAATCGCCGTCCTTGCGCCGAATTTCGTTTCCCGCTGGAGCAGCCAGGCGCGCAGGCATTTTTCGTCGGCAAAAAAGAATCCCAATCTCGCGGTGCGATTGGGAACGCTTGAGGAGATTCGCGCGATGCTCCCCGATTCACAAGTGCCGCGATCGTTGCATCACACATTTCTGAGCTTCACCGATCGCCACGTCGCGGCGCATCCAAATGACATCGAGGTCCTCATCGCCACACTTCACGGCGCACCAGTTGCAGGATTCGTCGCCGGGCACTGCGACGCCGCGGGCGAAAGTTCGTATCTCGTGGGGTGCTTCACGGGCGACGGCGGCAAAGTGCACGCAATGGTCGCACTCATCCACTGGTGGTTCGAGCGCTGCATGGCACGGGGAATTGTGCATGCGAACTTTGGCGACATTGTGGGCCCGCATCCATTTCCGTTTGACGATATGATCGGCTACTCCAATTTCAAAACGCACTTCGGGATCCACCGCGTGTGGATGCCGGGAAGCCACTGGCGCATGACGTTATTCCGCTAACTCTCTCGTGACTCGCTTTTGCAATTCATCAAGATCAAGCGTTTGCACCATGCGGGACAGCTCCTGATGCTCCTTATCATGCACTGATAATTTTTTCTCCACGCGTTCCACCATGCGCAACAGCTGCGTGATCTCTTTTTCCGATTCAATATTAATTTGCAAATTCATCTCTTCGCGCAAATCCGCAACCTTCGCCGCGCGATTCTGACTCATAAGCACAATCACCGAAAGGAAGATCGCTTCGAGCGACACCACCATGGTGAGCATGCCATACGGATACGGATCGAACGCAACAACGCCGGGAATCATGTTCGCATTCCACACAAACCATCCCGCAAAGATCACTGCGTTCGCAAGAAAAAACGCGGTCGTTCCAAATGCGCGCGTAAATGCATCCGCAAAACGCTCGCTCTTCGTGCGACGATGATTCATGCGTGCCGCGAACGTTTGCGACTGCGTACTTTTATTCCTCCGTGCTTGTGCCATAGCTTGCGCACAGTGTATCACGAACAGTC
The DNA here is from genome assembly GCA_964625515.1 of uncultured Gammaproteobacteria bacterium. GTDB lineage: Bacteria > Patescibacteriota > Patescibacteriia > UBA9934 > UBA9934 > CAIKHN01. The sequence goes on along the minus strand of CAZVBP010000007.1, from coordinate 10,346 downwards.
ACGATGCTATCGATATGACTCATTGAGTATCGCTCCAATGTCGTCTCGTGCAAGTTCCACCGCAATCGGACCACTTGCATACGGCGCGATTGCATACGCATTGTAAAACGTCACAATCATTTCCGGCGTGAGATAAAACTGCGTGTCGTTCATGAAGCGGTCGGTTGATGCATCCGTTGGGGACACGAGATACTCCTTCGCTTCTTGCAACGATTCTTCAAAAAGCAGCTCCGATGCATTGTCCACAAGCCATGTTTTCTCCTTTGTCACAAATGCTTGATACGAATCCGCCGCAATCACATCGCGAAGTGTGAGCTCTTTGCCCGATGCAAGATCGAACGTGAGAAATGTGGTCACCGTGTTTGGGTGCGCGCCGCCAAAGTAGCTCTCATTGGAAAAGCCAAGCGACAAAATCCCGTCCGCATTCTGGTACACCGTCGTCGTAATATCCGTGGTCCACCCCTGCTGCGCAACGGCAATCGGATCATCCATCTGCCCGACGAAATGCTCCAAATCGCGCTGACATGTTTGTACAAAGCTTGTCGCCGCATCGCGAAGTGGCACGCCGTCCGCCGGGAAAAAGTCGCCGAGCGTTGCAAGGATCGACACATTGATCGCATCGCGCACTGCACCATCGACTCCTTCCGATTCTTCCACGAGCACATACGAAAGATTCACGTCGCATCCACCGCTCCCTTCCACCACTTCGTGATTTGATTCGTCCACGTTTCGCAGCACCACCGATCCTGCAGAAACCGTGCCACCGTATTCACCATCGAGATCCTTTGTTGGCAACAGTTCCGGCACAAGGCGCCACGTACCGTACGCAACGAGGCCAAGAATGATAAGTACCAGCACCGATACGCCCGCTTTTCCTGCAATCGTCATATGCCGCCATGCTAGCACATTGTGCCCAAAAGCCAACGCTTCTTTGTGGACGGCGCATACCGCTCAATGGCGTACCGCAGCATGGTGCGCGGCATGGTGCGATAACGCGGGAGCAAATATTCGGTGAGCAATTTCTCGCCACAGCGTTTCCCTACTTCGCGCAACATCCAGCCCGTTGCTTTGTGAATGAGATCTTCGCGATCGTTCATGAGCATATCGGCAATGACGAATGTGGACGATGCATCACCGCGTACAATAAACGCAAGCGTGGACACGATCGCAATGCGTCGCTCCCACATGTCTTTCGACCGCGCCCATTTCTTCACCTGCGCACGACTGCGTCCAAAAAGATACTCCCCCACAATGCGCGGCGCCGACACATCCACCAAATCCCAATTGTTGATGCGCGCGGTTGATGCGCGATACGCGTCGAAAATCCGTTTGCGATCCTGCACCGTCCCTTTCTCAAATTGCATCGTCCAAATGATGAGCCCAAGCAGTCGATCTTCGTGCCAGGTCGATCTTAACAACGCCTGTACATCCCCCATCGACGCATTACAAAACATCTTCGCCACGCGGCGAACATCCGGCACCGTCACCCCAATGAATCGATCCCCCTCCCCGTATTCCCCCTTCCCGGTCTTAAAAAAGCGTTGACTCACTTCCGCTCTCGACGCACGCGCATACCCCCGCAATTCCCGCGCCATCGCGAGCATAATGCCGATAATTATCGCGCTGCCAGGCTGTTCGCATCATCGATGTCTGCCTCATCATCCATTGGTGTCACAGCAATTTCCCAGCCAAGTCGCGTTGCGACGTCTGTGGCATACGCACGCACCTGTTCTCCAACCATTTTTGCAAATTCTGCTCGAAATTCTTCTCGCTCCTTGTCCATTTCAAACCGCATGCGTGCATCCGCAAGTTCTTGTGCATTCGGTGCTCGACCAAGGTAATCCATGAGTGTTTGTTCAAACACCACCTGTTTCGTCCCCATTGGTTCATACACGTCACTACCTGGAACCCAACTCGCCTCTAATCCCAATGCTTCTGCAATCGCCTCCCCCTTCTGACGGATTTCTTCTCCAACCATAGCTGCGAATGGATCCTGAGCACCCTCAGACTCTACGAGAAGACGGCGTTTCGCGCTCTGTACTTCCGTTTCCGTTACAGGCCTCCCGCAGTGCTCGGTGAGCCCAGCAACAAATTTATCCCATTTGCTCTTCATGATTTGCTCCCGATCCTCTGCGGAGATTTCCGGAGCGCCCGTTCGTGGCGCAACAAACTCCGATCCTGGCTTCTTCCCGCCAAACTCCATTCCGAAAAATTTCATCATATGCCTCATTCTACAATAAAAACGATCGATAATCCTTCCCCCGTGGATAAGTCACCAGCTACTCCTGCCCGCGCTCTCTCGCCACAAGCACGTTAGGAACCGCGACGGAACGGATTTCTACGTTCCATGGAGGGGAGATCGTAGAAATTCCGGTGGACGGCCCGCCGTCGATGTTTCCGGCAATGACGAAGTATTCGGGCTGTGCAGCAAGAATCTGTGCTGCTTCGTACAACGTGATTTCGCCAGATTCGGTGACGATGACGTAAATGGTTCCCTTTTCGTCTTGCGCCAGCATCGTTCGCGCCGCGAGCGCACCGCTTTCTTTCGTTACGATCGATTCATCGTTGCGCACCAATGTTGGGAACGATGCGAACGCTGACGTACCCGCGGGTGGTTCCGTCATCTCGGGAACGTACCCGAGCGTCATTCGGCCGTCGGCGATGGTCACCGCAAAGGTGTATCCCACCGGCGGTTCATCGGGAGAAAAGACTGGCCATGGAATCGTGCTCGGGAACGTGGGCGTTTGATAAAATCCAGACGGCTCACCGCTCGGCAAGAAATATGATCCGTTCACCACGAACGTCGCATCAAGATGCTCGCGCCATTCCTTCACCGTTTTTGGCATGCTTGGTGCAGACGCGAACTGCCACGTGAACGCATCGGGTTCAAAACGCGCAATCAAAAAAGAAACGGCTTGCTCGTTCACATACACAACCCGACGCTCCATGTGCTCGGGCAACGCAAAGTATCCGTATCGCGCAACAGACGACAGTTCGCCACGCCAATACCACGCCGCGCAAAGCGCGCCGATGATCATCGCCGCAACAACTGCGCAAGAAAAAAGAATGCGTTTCATGACGTGCAGTGTATCCTATTGGTATCCCATTCGCTATGAAAAATATCCTCATCCTTTTTACGCTCTTCGTTGCACCAATTCTCGTCTTAGCGCTCGTCATGATGGGAATGCTTTTTGTGCAAAGCAAACTTCCACAATCATCATCCGAGATCACACCATCCACCGTCGAAACACCAATAACTCCCCCAACCACCTGCGGCGACGACATCTGCTCACGCACCGAGCGCACGGAGAACAGTTGCGCGGAGGATTGCATATAGAAATTTTCTTCGCAGCTCTTGTTGACGTTTCGCAAATACTCTGACATATTTTGCGGTCCGCACGCACCGTGACGGACTGTACACACGCTCTCTCCCACTGGAGCACATCGTGACCACCACCTCCCCGCGCTTCCCTCGCCACACCTTCAACCCCGCCATCGATCTCCTCGAAGCCGAGGATCGCAGCAAGGGCTTCGTCGAGCGGGGGCGTGCACTGACGCAACTCCTGCTCGCGCTGCTCGACAGCACTCCGCTCTTCAGCTACGAAGTCGACGCCGTCGTCGGAACGGGTCAGGGACATACCGATGCCCGAACCAAGGCACATACGTCGACGCGGCCGCAACAAGAGATCGAATTCCGGACGCGCCTCGCCTACCTCATCGAGGCCTATCGCGACACGCTCCCCGTTCCGGGAGCGTTGAAGATGGAGCAGGCGGAATGGTGCGACAGAGTGTTCAAGACGCTCGCCTACTTCATGGAACTCGATGGCGTCGAGCGCAACGTCAAGATGATGATCCGCGGCGTGCGGACGTTCGTCGATCCGTGGCCGATCAAGGACATGAAGGCGGACGACCCAGGGTACTACGCCCAGGTGTGGCGGGGATTGTTCCCACCGCTGGACCGAGCAGCACACCCGCGCTGCTTCGAGATCCTGCGTGAGATGGACGCGCTCTTCGCCATCATCGAAAACCCATGGCAACGCCGGGAGGAAGTGAAGGAGCTCCTTCCGAACAGTGCCGAAGAGCTGGAGCAGCAGCTCGTGACGGCCTTCCTCGCCCGCAGCCGGAACTGGGAACCGATGGTGCGGGTACCGTACGGCCCCGTGCTCAACCCGATCATCGATCGGTTCATCAACGGACTGACCGTGGCGCAAGCGAACGTGTTGCACGTGTTGGTGACGAATCGGAGAGAAGACTGGCTCACGGCATTCGAACTGCGACGAGGGGTAGAGCATCTGACAGACTTCGCTGATGCAGCGTACGAGCACCGCAGGCTCTCCTGCATGCTCGGCGACACCTTCCTCGAGATGCACCCCCACCTGGAGCAGCTCGTGCGCAACCCCGGTCTCGATGACGAGCGGTACTACGGGCTCGTGATGAGCACGGATCCGGCCGTGCTCCTCGAGCTCATCGCTGAACCTGTACCCATCGGCTGAACGGTACAACACTACGCGGACCGCCCGACTGCAATGGCAGCGGGCGGTCCATCGTGTTTTATGCAAGCGGCCAGGTGCCGGACGAAACGCGGCACATACAAAAACTACGTGCGCGAAAATTACGAACGTCGACGTTTCAAAATCGCTCGTGCTTTCTTTTCGAGATGACGCGGCACCAGGAGAGTGTGTTCTGCGAGCACCGGCGGCGCAAAGGGATTCCAGCGAAACGCGGTTGCCCCAGAAAGCTCCGCCGGAATGCCCGCCGCAAGTAATTTCGCCTGCGCAATTTCTCCAAGATATTCCTGAGGATACGTGGCAACGGACACGGTTGATGCATGGAGCTTCATACATTGTCATTTTACAGGTGACGAGAACTTTTGTAGAATGCACGGGCTTTGTATGGTTTCGACTGAACGGGGCAAGCGGAGAGAACCTCCTTGCAAAACACTTGAATCATCGAGCGTTCCGCGAGGAGGTTCTCTGTACACTCATCACAATTTTCACATAGGGGCGTCGTATAATGGTAGTACAACGGTCTCCAAAACCGTTTGCGCGGGTTCGATTCCCTCCGCCCCTGCCACAAGAATCTCCGCAAATTACAGCGGGGATTTTTGTTTAGGCCACGTGGGGATAGAACTCGTATTAAAAAATGCTATCTTGCATAAAATAAACACTTCTCAACGATTATCTGTATGTCGGAATTTGGATCAAAAAAATCACCGGAGGAAATAATAGAAGATCCGTCGGTCTTTCGAGTGGGAGATTTCGTAGTTTTCAATAAAGACAACGGCACCATGATACCTAATGGGCTCGGAGGCAGTCTTTTCCCTGCCGTAAGTGAACTTATTGGTAAATATGGTGAAGGGCCGTTTCGTGTAGTGCTTGCACGTGAAAACCTTCTCGAACTCATCGAAGCCGGCCATCCCAAACAGAGCCTCGTCATCGAATTACCTGACGGACGAAAACTGCCAACGCAGAGCTCATGGCTCAAGAAACAAATGCCATAGCAAGAGTTCTAACCTCGCGCTCGAGCCCCTCCCACGTCGGTCGCGACCGACGTGGGACGTCATTCTCGAATGATCGTCCCGTGGCCTGCCACGAAAAATACAGCTGACATCAGCTGTATTTTTCGTTGGAGCCACAAGGGAACAGAACGAAAACTCTAAGCGATCACCATTCGATCAATCATGATTTGCTTCTCATGTCGATCGTCGATCGAACCGACTGCACCTTCTTTATCTTGTGCGACCCAGGAGTGCTCTGTTCCTGGAAATACGATGGTGAGTGCCTTCTCGGGTAAAACAATTTCTTCTCCCGCGACCATCACATTAAGTCCGGCAGACTTATAGAGCGAGACAAAGTCGTGCGAGTGTCCTTTGGTCGCTTCTCCGAAACGAACATCTTCCATCCCGTGGCTCGCAACACCGAGCTCAGCAAAACGCATCGAATCATCGGTGCAGTCAGCCACGAGAAACGGTCCAACCGCTTTGAATATCGCCCCTTGCAACCCGCGCAACACTTTTTCGACCGCGTATTCTTTCGTCATAAAATCGATTACGTAAATAATGTCATCATCATTGACAGCGGCCGATACTCTGTCAAACTGTTGTTACAGTATGACAACATCCATCGTAAACATAAGCGACCGCGAAAAGAGCGTTTTGGCTTCACTCTATCAACATGGGGCCTCTTCAATTGGCACATTGGCGAAGCTCACCCTCGTCAATCGAACCAGCCTCTACCCCATCATGCACAATCTGCTTATTAAAGGACTCGTCACAAAAGGAGAGAATCGAGGAACGACGCTCTATGCCGCCATCACGCTCGATGAACTCAACGAGTGGATCGAACGAAAAAAAGATGATGCAGAAAAAGCGATGACGGAGCTACAAAGCTGGATGAAGAACCAGGTGCTGAAACAGACGGATACCCTCTTTACTGAAATCAAGCACTACGAAGGACAAGAAGGCGTGATGAATCTTTACGATGACACGTGGCGGAACAACAAGGAAAAAGTCATTCACGCACTCACCGATTACGAAAAAGCGTACGAAATCATGGGCGATCGCTTCCTCAGAGACGACTATTTCAAAAAGCGTATCAGTCACGGCGTTCACGTCAAAAGCCTTCTCCCTGAATCACCAATCGGAATCAAGGAGCTCGAGACTGCCGAATCACTGTTACGCGAGATGCGATTCATTGACCTCTTTGCTGATCTTGGCATCGAGATGAATATCTACGACGATAAAGTCGCCATTATTGCCTTCGACAAACAGAATCCGTCCGGCGTTCTTATCAAAAACCCTATCATCGCCAACGCGTTCAAAAACATTTTCCAATACCTTTGGTTGCACGCGGACACAAAAAGCACGAAAAAGTGAACAGTATTTTTCTCTTGAACGTCGATCAATATCCGCGGAATGACCTACTCATCACTACGGCATTTTTCGTTTGTGCATGGAAAGCAGGAGAACCATTCGATGGAAATGCTACAATCGGCGCATATGCATGAACATAGCCCTGACCGCGCGCACCAGGAGCGAATCGAGCAGGAACGGACGGAATACAAGGCAATTGCGCGGCGCGTGTTGAGCAATCTTTTTCGAGATGTTCTCAATGATACAGAGCTGGAAGAACGGCTTGCAATGAGTGATGCGGTACGATTTGTCACACAAGAGCAAATGAGTGCCCTCGCAAAAGCGAATCCGAAAGACGCTGGCGCTGATGGATTAATACAGTACGAGGTGCATGAGCACGGCGTGCGACGAATTCCGATCGTTCTTCACGATGCATCACGAGCAGCAACCCTTCATACCATCGTTCACGAAGGTGTCCATCTTATGTCACCTCCATCCGTATTTGTAACAAACCCATCGGCCGATCCGGGCGAAGAAACATTCTCCGACTACGTGGGAGGCTTGCGATTCGAACGGAACAGAATCACGAAGAAGATTGATGTTATTACTGCCCCTTTTGATGTGCGAGCTCGGATACGTTTTTGGGAAGCAATAACCGACTGGCTTGCGGAACTTGCACTTCTTGAAGAATTGAACGACGAAGAACTTGAGGAGATTGCAACAAGCGGATATTACGAACGTCATTGGATCACTCATCTTGTTCGAAAATCGTCCAACCCTGCTGAACTCGTCCGATCAATAAAACAGTCTTGCACCACAGGATTCGAGGATCCACTCCGTTGGTGTTTACAAAAACAACTCGGCACCAACAACAATCAATTCTACGATGGCCTCATACGGATATTTGGACGACCAGTGACCGACGAGCAGTGTGTTGATGCTTGGATTCTCCTCGTTGATCAATCGTTCCCAGCATCGATTCAATCATGATGTTCTGTGTTCATCTCTACCACATCGCTCGCGACCGATTTATAACCGCGATATGAAAAAAGCATTTTCGACATTAATCCCGCAGACACACACCAACCGACGGAACACAATCACCACGAATCCGCCGGTATTTCGATTGAAGATCTCGGGCTTACCGTGCGTACTTGCAATGCGCTGGGGTGTCTCAAGATCACCACGCTCGATGAAATAACCGCGCTCACCAAGGAACAGCTCCGCGAAAAACTCACGTCCTCCCCCGCTACCTTGCGCTGGAACCCAAGCGCCGAGAATGTTGCTGCGGTCATGCAGGATCTTGCGGAGACGCTTGAAAACCTCGGTCGAGGATTTGCACGGGAGTAATCCGCCAGGTTTCTCCCAACCGCTGTACACCCCCAAACGAAGAACCGCACCCGTGAAGGCGCCGCGGGGCGGTGCTTCAGAGTGCGGTGCGTTGGGGTCCTGACGCAGCGGAGGCTAGGGCTCTCGCAGCTTGTCTTTGTAGGCTTCGTCGAGGAACATCAGGAAGATCAACAACTGCGGCACGGTCCAGATGACCCGGTCGTACCACATCACCTCATGTCCCCAGAGGTACGGGCTACCGGAATACCAGCCCAACACCACAGCGTCTCCCACCATGATCACGATTGCGGAAACGATGATGAAGGTAAGGGGGAAGACAATGTTGGCGGCATCCGCGTGACTGTCCAAATACCGCCACACCAACCACACAATGAACCAGAAACCGATCGCGAACAGCGTGATGGCCATGACGGCCTCCAGAGTGAATGAGCCCTGCCAGACGAGTTGCGATCGAGGGAATCGATCGAGTCTGACGAGGGATCATGGCAGAAAAACGACGGATCGTCAAAGCAATCCTCAATCAAAAAGGCCGCACTCGCGGGAGCACGGCCCTTTTGATCAGCGTGTCTGATCGTGGCCATGCTCCGCTGTGCGGCCTGCGTTGTCCCTCTGCGTCGATGAGAGACAGCGGCGCGGCGGTAGCAAAATCGATTCGTCAGTACCGCAGAAACGATCGTGCGCTTTCCTCCTCGCGAGTGACTCCGAGT